>CAVBPI010000133.1:0-2394 GCA_963596955.1 bacterium
ACGCGGTCGCAGAGAGACTGTTGTCACGTCCAAGGAGATTTCGCCCGTTTTCAAAATAATAGATGTCATTGGTAAGCCTCCCGTAGCGGTAGCGCCCTCCGTCCGCCTTGTTCACGGTTCCGAAGTAGCTCACGTCGTCAATGTCAGTGTTAAGAAAGGAGAAGGACACGAAAGCACCCCAGTGTTTTCCGAAGAAATGGCTGTAACGCATCTGAAACTCTCCGCCGGCACCGATGCCGCAGGCCTTGCCGGAGTCTCCGGAGATGGAAAAAGGCATACCGACAAATCCTCCCTGAATGTCAAATGAACTGCCATAGGCATACGCCTGAGGCACATTCGGTTGTCTGCGAGCCTGAGCCGGAACAGCCAGGACAAGCGCAAGGAGCAGAATAAGAAATCGTTTCATAAGTTCTAAAATTAAGTGCGGCTAAATATATGAAGAATATCCATTCTGAGCAAATAAAATGTTTCACATCATTTCACCCGAAAATTCGCATATAACGAATTGATACATAATTTTTTTAGTAAATATAATCAGCAATGTTTCATTTTCGGAAAAATCGCATAACTTACTATCATTCAATTTATTATATAGTGAAACTATATAAAACTTTTTCTGGTGACCGCCATTGGGGTATATTCCAGATAACAAAAGTGCTCTATTTCAAAAAGATACACCTATTTCGCGGAGGGGAATGAGGACGAAATCGCGTTCGTGCATCCGAGGATGCGGGATTATGAGGTCGGGGGTATCTATTTTTTCGTCGCCGTAGAGGAGAATGTCGATGTCGATGGGACGCGAAGTGTATATCCTCCTCCCTTCGGTGTCATAGAGAGGCGAGTTCGCCTTGCGTCCCAGCTGTCTTTCAATGATTTTGACTGCCTTGAGTATGTCATGCGGAGACGACGCAAGGTCGAAGCGCACGGCAGCGTTCAGGAACTTGTCCTCAGATTCGAAGCCCCAAGGTTCCGTTTCAATCAGAGAGGAAACGGCGACAGGCCTCCGCTCCACGCCCTCCATCTCGGAGAACCTCTCCCCCATCAGCCTCACAGCCTCCAGAATATTCCTCCGCCTATCCCCAAGATTGCTCCCCAACGAGAAGTACACAGGAACCGAAAAACTATCCATACCTAAAAAAAATGTCATAATCAAAACAAAAAGAAACGGGATGCAAACTGAACTAATGCAGATTAAAATGCAGCTACAAAACAAGACGCATCAGCGTCGTGCGAAGAACAACGAAGCGAGAGCCTTGCGCGATAGTGTGCACGGAGCACAACTTCCCCTTCGAGGGGACGGGAGGGGTCTAAAAACAAGAGCAGGCCGCCTTTTAGGCGCCCCGTCATTCATCTAAACCAAGTTCAACAAGAGCTTCCTCTGACATTCGACTCTTGTCCCACGCCGGCTCAAAGACCAGTTCGACCTTCACGCTGACAACTCCCGGAACATCCTCGATCGACTTCTGCACCTCATCGACCACATAGTCAGCCATCGGGCAGTTAGGAGCCGTCAGGGTCATCTGAATGAAGACATTATGCTCCTCATCAACCTTGAGTTCATAGATGAGGCCAAGGTCATAGATATTCACCGGTATCTCCGGGTCATAGACCTGCCTCAGCGCACGTATTATATCACCTTCAAGTGCCATATCGCAAAATTTATTCTGACTTTTTTCAAGACGCTCAGGCAAGCGCCTGCATATTTGTGGCGTCAATGCAGAGCTGCGCGGCGGCCGCATTCCGTATTGTCTCAATCATCGACACAAGCCCGTTGGCCCGCGTAGGGGAAAGATTCTCCTTCAGGCCTATTTTCTCGACGACCGAAAAATCCGAACCCGCGATTTCCTGCGGGGTGCGCCCGGAATAGATGCGTATGAGCAGGGATATGATTCCCTTGGTTATGATTGCGTCGCTGTCAGCATTGAACCACAGGCGTCCGTCCTCATATTTCCAATTAAGCCAAACCCTTGATTGACAACCCTTTATCAGATGTTCATCCGTCTTATCTTCCTCTGGATACCCCTTCAGGGATTTTCCGAGTTCGATGAGATATTCATATTTGTCGAGCCATTCGTCGAACATCGCGAACTCATCGACGACCTCGGATTCCACTTCCTGCAAGCTTCTCTCTGCCATATTTCCTTACATTTATGCCCCGCGACCGCGAAGCCACATCAAAAACAATCATACAAAACTGATTCCAACACCATGTATTTCATCTCCCAGCTCAGTGCCAGTCCTTCCGTCCGGCAACTACGACAGCATCCCAATCGCCCTGTCAAGGCATTTCAGGAAAGTCTCGGCCTCCTCAAGCGTGTTGTAGGCGGCAAATGACGCGCGCAGCATTCCGGTCACCCCGAAACGCGCCATTACAGGCTCCGCACACATCTGTCC
>CAVBPI010000133.1:2404-3681 GCA_963596955.1 bacterium
CATCTGTCCGGAACGCACGGCAACCCCCATCTTGTCGAGAATCTGGGCAAGATCCTCGTGATGAACTCCCCCAACGGAGAAAGAAAAGACAGGAACCCTCGGCTTTGCCGTTCCATACAGCCTTATGCGAGTGTCCGAAGTCAACTCGTCATAAACAAAGTCTGAAATTTCGTTCTGATATTTAACTATTTCACTATCAGTCAATATTTTAGCAAAATCCAAAGCCGGTTTTAAGGTCGCCTGGCCGATAAAATTCCGTGTGCCGGCCTCGAACTTCATCGGAAGCGGCGCGTAAGTAGTATTTTCAAAAGTGACGGTGCCGACCATTTCCCCGCCGGAGAGGAACGGAGGCATCGCCTCAAGGTACTTTTTCTTTCCATAAAGCGCACCGGTGCCTGTAGCCGCATAAATCTTGTGCCCGGAAAAGGCATAGAAATCGCAGTCCATTTCCTGAACGTCAGCTCCGCAGTGAACAATACCCTGGGCGCCATCGACCAGCACCGGTACGCCGCGCTCGTGACAGAAGGAAACAATGTCCCTGACGGGATTCACGATTCCGAGAACATTCGAAACCTGAGCCACCGCAACTATCCGCGTCCTTTCGTCAATGAGCCTCTCCAGTTCATCAACGCGCAGAGTTCCGTCATCTCCCACAGGGATAACCCTTAGACTCGCCCCCTTTCTCCGGCAGAGAAGCTGCCAAGGGACGATGTCGGAATGGTGTTCCACGGCAGAAACGACGACATTGTCCCCGTCCTTCACGAAAGCCTCGCCGAATGAATACGCGACAAGGTTGATTGATTCCGTGGTACCGGAAGTGAGTATTATCTCCTCGCGGGATTCGGCATTGAGAAAATCCCTGACCGCATCGCGGGCCTGCTCGTAATGTTCCGTCGCCAGATTTGACAGTCTGTGCACTCCCCTATGGATATTAGCGTTCGCCGTCCTTGAGTACAAATCCTGCATCTGAAGCACCGAGTCGAGACGCTGCGATGTCGCCGCATTGTCCAAATAGACGAGAGGCTTGCCATAGACAGTCTCCGAAAGCGCCGGAAATCTTGTTCTTATTTCTTCTATTTTCATTGTCTCGTGTCGTATTTTCGGCACCGGCTCCGCGCCATGCACCGTACAGAAATGCAAAAATACAAAATACTCTTCTATCTTGTGAAAAATTATTCTACTTTTGCAGCGAGACTTAGAAACACGGAAAGAAACATAAAAAGAATTACAGGAAAAAACAAACAGATATGATAGATTACATCAAGGGCACAATAGCC
>CAVBPI010000133.1:3691-6746 GCA_963596955.1 bacterium
CCACGGAATAGGCTACAAGATTCTCATATCCCTCCAGTCCTTTGAAGCGCTGAAGACCATGGGCGATGCAACCGTCTATATCCACCACTACCTCCGCGAGGACGACGAGCAGTATTTCGGATTCGCCACGAAAGACGAGCGCGAACTGTTCAGGCTCCTGATAGGAGTCTCTGGAGTAGGCGCGGCGACGGCAAGAATGATGCTGTCGTCAATGAGCTCGGACGAACTCCGCAACGCCATCCTCTCTGAAGACATAAACAGGATAAAGAGCATAAAGGGAATCGGACTGAAGTCCGCGCAGCGTCTCATCCTCGAACTCAAGGACAAAATCACAAAAGGCGCAGGAACGGAGCAAACAAATATTTTCCAGACGGGAGGCAATCCGAATCTTGAAGAGGCAACCACAGCCCTTGTCATGCTCGGATTCACGAAGCCGAATGTCACAAAAGCTCTCGCCGCAGTCGTCAAGGAAACCCCGGACGCAACTTTGGAGCAGCTGATAAAATCAGCCCTGAAGAAGCTTTAAGAGTCACCACGGTCTATTACCGTAGAGCAGGGATTATGCACTTCTGGAATCTTAATTGTTCCACGTGGAACAATCTCACGTTCCAGCACTCATTGTATCCGTCAACAAAGCTGTTAAGGAAGAACCCCTACCTGCCAAAATATACGAGGAGGACAGAAACATCAGAAGGCGAAACTCCAGAGATTCGTGATGCCTGCGCAATAGTCCGCGGCGCATACCTCTTCAATTTCTGCCGGCACTCGATGGAAAGAGACTCTACCCTATCGAAATCAAAACCATCAGGAATAATAAGATTTTCCAACCGGCGAATCTTGTCAGCGACCTGACGCTCGCGTTCAATATAGCCACGATATTTTATATGGATATCCACTATATCTATCAGCGTGTCGTAATACATATCTTTTTCAATAGCGGCCGATTTCTGCTCGGAAACACCAGAAGACAGACCAACAACGGATGCGGCGCCGACGCGGAGCAAATCACCGGAACTTAAACCGCCGTCAGAGTTCTTAGACAAAGACTCTTTTTCGATTCCATATTTTTCCAATGTTCCACGTGGAACACACTTTATAATTTCTGAAGCCTCAACCTGAGGACGCGAAATCAGCTCGGACATTTTTCGGCGAGAAGGAATTTCAGCAGTGGCCTTGGAACGAAGGTAATCATTCACATTCTCCGGACGAATGGAATACTCGTCAAAGAAAGACTCAATCTTGGAGGCCGCGTCATATTTACGCATTGTCAAGTCGTAACGAAAATCATCTGCCAGACCAATCCGATGAGAGAGCGGCGTGAGCCGGAAATCAGCATTGTCCTGCCGAAGTAGAATCCTGTATTCAGCACGCGAGGTGAACATCCTGTACGGCTCGTCAACACCCTTCGTAATCAGGTCGTCGATAAGCACCCCGATGTAAGCCTCGTCCCGCTTCAGGACAAATGGGTCACGCCCTAAGACTTTCAGGTGAGCATTTATTCCCGCCATGAGCCCCTGCGCGGCCGCCTCCTCGTATCCGGTCGTTCCGTTTATCTGCCCTGCAAAGAAAAGTCCGTCCAAGGCCTTAAGTTCGAGAGAGGCCTTTAGCTGCGTCGGATCGAAATAGTCATACTCGACGGCATAGCCCGGACGATAAATCCTGACATTTTCAAGTCCTTTGATGTGACGCAGCGCTTCGAGCTGAATTTCCAAAGGAAGAGAAGAGGAGAAGCCCTGAAGATAAAATTCGTTGGTGTCACACCCTTCAGGCTCAAGGAAAAGCTGATGCTCGGTCTTGTCGGCAAAAGTACGCAGCTTGTCCTCTATGCTCGGGCAATAGCGAGGACCGATGCCGGTAATCTTTCCTGAGAAAAGCGGCGAGTCCTTAAAGCCCGAACGAAGGATGTCGTGAACCTCCTCATTGGTATGGACAATGAAACAGTCACTTTGAGAGCCTCCGCCCTGCACCGAAGAGAGAAAAGGGAGAAAGGAAAACTTCTCTGGAGAAACATCGCCTTTCTGAACAGGAAGCGAGCCAACATCCACGGAGGAAATGTCAATTCTCGGAGGAGTGCCGGTCTTCATCCGACCAGTACGGACACCCATGGACTTGAGCTGCTCGGTGAGACCGAAGGAGGACATCTCCCCTATCCTACCGCCGACAAAATCATTGTGGCCGATGAAAAGCCGCCCGGAAAGAAAGGTTCCGGCAGTGAGAATAACCGTCTGAGATTTGAAAATTGCTCCGGTCTGTGTACGACAGCCCGTGATTTTTGAATTGTCAAAAAGAAATTCGACGACAGTATCTTGGTAAATATCTAATTTACAATTACTTTCGAGTAATTTTCGCCAAATTTTGCTGAAGCGGTTTTTATCGCATTGTGCACGCGGACTCCACATAGCCGGCCCTTTTGAGCGGTTCAGCATCCTGAACTGCAAAGTCGAAAGGTCAGTCACTATTCCCATGCATCCGCCGAGCGCGTCAATCTCCCGGACAATCTGACCCTTTGCAATTCCCCCGACAGCAGGATTGCAAGACATCTGACCGAACTTGTTCATGTCCATCGAAATCAGCAGCGTCCTTGAGCCAAGCGAAGACGCCGCCATGGCAGCCTCGCATCCGGCATGGCCTCCCCCGACGACGATGACATCATATTCACGGAACCCACTCATATAATTTAGAATAATTAAAATTCAGAACAAACGGAGACTACAGAAGTTCACGGAGCGAAAGATAATAGTTCTCTTTCGAGCGCATCATCTTCACATCCTCGTCCGTATGGTCGTCATATCCCATAAGATGAAGAAGCCCATGGATTATGACACGATTAAGCTCTTCCTTGAACTCGGTGCCGAACTCGACTGCATTCTCACGGACGGAATCGACGCTGATGAAGAGGTCGCCCGACAGCCTGTCCCCCTCACAGTAGTCGAAAGTGATGATGTCGGTGAAATAGTCGTGATGGAGAAACCGCTGGTTGATGTCGAGCACATAATTGTCCGAACAGAAGATTATCGAGATGTCCCCAATCCGGAAAATTTCGCTCTCGGCTGCA
>CAVBPI010000134.1:0-6741 GCA_963596955.1 bacterium
TACTTGGCGAGCTGCCTTTCTCCCGCACCCCATTCAGTTCCCGTGTCGGCGCCGAACGGATTCATCGGGGACTGATAGATGGTGCGCTTACCCGAGCCGTTGAAGAACACCCCGAGGTCGAAGCCCTTCCACTTGAGGTAGAGCCCGATTCCGTACTGAATCCTCGGAGCGGTTCCGCAGTCGGAGATGAGCGTGCGGTCCTCCTTCGTGATCTTGCCGTCGCCGTTGAGGTCGCGGTACTTGATGTCTCCCGGCATCACCTGACTTCCGAGGTTCTGCTCCGGGCTGTTGTCTATGTCCTCCTGGTCCTTGAAGAGCCCGTCGGCAACATATCCCACCCACCTGTATGAGGCGAGAGGCCATCCGGCGGTCGTCTGCCATGTGTAGGTGTAGTCCGGCTCATCGACATAGACGAGCTTGTTCTTTATGTAGGTGAATGTTCCGCGCACTGACATGGAGAAGTCGTCGGTGAGCTGCTTCGTCCAGTTGAGGCTGGCGTCGAATCCCCGGTTGTCGGCCTTTCCGACGTTGCCCCACGGCTTGGCGGTGTCGTAGCCGAGCATCGTCGGCCATGATCCCCTCTGCATGAGAATCTTCTCGCGCCTGTCGTGGAAGTAGTCTGCGGAGATGCTGAGGCTGTTGAAGAGATTGACGTCAATTCCTATGTCGAGCTTCTTCGCCTTTTCCCAGCAGGCGTCCTCCACAGGGTAGGCGCTGATGACAGGGGCGTTGCCCTTGGAGTATTCGCCGGAAGGACCGGTGTAGAAGTTCGCCTTGTAGGTATAGACATTGGAGACATAGAGGAAGTGCTGCGCCCCGGCGTTCTTTCCCGTGTCGTCGCTTCCCACGAGTCCGTATGAGCCTCTGAGCTTCAGATGGTTGAACCAGTCCTTGACCGGAGTCCACCAGTCCTCGTTGCTGGCCACCCATCCGAGCGACACGGCCGGGAAGAACTCGAAGCGCTGCTTTCTCTGAAGGCGCTCCGTGCCGTTGTAACCGAAGTTCACCTCTGCGAGATAGCGGTTCTTCCAGTCGTAGGTGACGCGGCCCGAGAGGCCCTGGTTGCGGTTAGGCAGCTGAGCCTCGCGGTACTCGCGCATCATGTACATCAGCAGTGCGGAGACATTGTGGTCGCCGAAGCTGCGGGTCCAGTTGAGCCTCGCGTCGAGGTACCATGTCATGAACGCCCACCTCGATATTCCCGACTGCACCTGATAGGTCGAGCCGGCGTCGCCAACCGCAATGGCCTTGTAGCCGGTCGGGTCCTCCGGATTCCAGGCGTCGGTATCGACCTGAAAATAGTATGGAGCCATCGAGCTGGTATAGGTGCTCGAAGACCTCGCGTTCATCGCCACGAGAGCCGTGAGCTTGAGTCCCTTGGTTATGAAGTCGAGTCCCTGATCGAAACTCAGCGATGCGTTGATGTCGTTGAGGTTAGTCTGCTTGAACTGGCGCAGAAGCTCGGCATACGGGTTCTGATAGACGCTCTTTCCGGAGAACACCCTGTTTCCGAAGCGTATGTACTCGTCGCCTTCCTGTGCCGGAAGAATCGGCGGGAACATCACCGGGGAGATGTCATAGACATTGTAGTAGAGGTTGTCGTTGTTTCCGAGTCCCTTGTTGTTCTGGAACTGCGCGTGCATCTTCAGGTTCACCCGCGTCGTCGGCGTGAGCTGGTAGTTGATGTTGTTCTGAAATATGTATGACCAGCGGTTGTAGTTGTTGTCGAAGACATAGTCCTTGGGGCAGTTGATCATTCCCGTGTCGTGGTTGGCCTGAATGCTCATGTAGTAGGTCAGGTGCGAGCCGCCGCCCTGCACGTTCAGGTTCATCCTCTGGTTCATCGTGAAGTTCTTGAACAGGATGCCGTACCAATCGACGTCCGGATAGACGAGCGGGTTCACTCCGCTGCGGGTGTTGGCAATCGCCTCGTCGCTGTAGCGCGGAGATGCGGTCGGGGTGCGGGAGGTGAGGACTTCGTTATATACTTCCATCCATCGTGCGCCATCGACATATTCCATCTTCTGCATAGGGGTGAGGAACGAAACCTCCGCGTTCGCCGAAACCTTGGCCTTCGTGTTCTCCGAACCTTCCTTTGTCGTGATTATGAGTACGCCGTTGGCTCCCCGTGAACCGTAAATCGCCGTCGCCGAAGCGTCCTTGAGAATCGAGAACTGGTCTATGGATTCCGGTGGTATGCTGTTGAGGGCCTCGGAGGTGATTTCTATTCCGTCGAGGAGGATGAGCGGAGTGGCGCGGCCGCCGAATGTTCCGATTCCTCGGATGTAGAACTCCGAACCCTCGCCCGGCTTTCCACTCTTGGTGGAGGAAACGAGTCCGGCGAGCTTTCCCGCGAGGTTGTTGGTGAGAGTCGCGCTCGGCGCCTTCATGTCCAGACCCTTGATTGAGGTGATGGAACCCGTCACGGAGACCTTTTTCTGCGTTCCGGCTCCGACCACGACCACCTCGTCGAGCACCTCGTTGTCCGAAGGCATCTTCACGTTGAGCACTCCGAGGTCGCCCACCACGAGCGTCTGGGTCTTAAATCCCATGCAGGAGAACACGAGCTCAGTCCTGTCCGTGACCTCAATCTCATACTTTCCGTCGATGTCGGTCGTCGTCCACACACCCGTGTTGCCCTTCACCTGCACCGTGGCTCCGGGAAGCGTGTCCCCGTTGCCCGCGTCCGTGACCGTTCCGACAAGCTTTCTCTTTCCCGTACTCTTTTCCGAGGCGTTCCGGATGGCCTCCTTCTTCAGCGAAATCTGGCTGCCGTTGATTTCATACCTCACGTCAGTCCCCTTGAAAATCCGGTCGAGAATGACCTTGACCGGCTCGTTCTTCACCGCGATGCTCACTGTTCTCCCCGTGTCGATGTCGGTGCTTCCGTAGAAAAAGACATAGTCGCTGTTCTTTTCCACATAGTCAAGCACATCCTTGACCGTGCTGCCCTTCATCTCGACGGAGAAGGTCTTCTGCTGCGGCGCCTGTTCTGTCGCGGAACCCCCGGCAGGCAGGAGGCACAGACAGGCGGACAACAGGGCACAGGAGACTTTCGCCGTGCTAAAAATGTTGTATGTTCTCATCTGTCAGCGTGTGTTTTAATTATATGATTTACAGATATATATTCAAATGATTCTCGATGTCGGGAGAATTCATTTTTCTCGTATTTTCAGTCCTTATAGACATATATCTTTTCTTCGGAGGTCTCGTAATATATCGGGGCGGAGAAGGAGATGGTGTGGAGCACGTCTTCGAGGCTGTCCTTCAGGTTCAACTTTCCCGAGACTGCAAGCGCACCGACCCCCGGGCCGAGCACGAACTCCCTGTCGTATGCAAGGTTGAGCTTCCTGAACACGCTCTCAAGACTTTCATTGCTGCACATCAGAACATTCCTTACCCAGCAGACGTATGGCTCTACATCAACTTTTTCAGGAGCGCCGAGCCTGCCGGGACTCATCTTTACAATCTGCCCCGGAGCCATGGACACCTCGTTCCCCTCATTGTCAGCGATGTTCACCTTGCCGTTGACAAGAACCACGGACGAGCGTCCCTCGTCGGGATAGGCGCTGACATTGAACGATGTTCCGAGCACCTTCACCCGGAAATCCCCGGCCTGCACTGTAAACGGAGCGGCTTCGTTGTGGAACACGTCCATATAGACCTCTCCCTCGACATATATTTCCCTGTGGTTACCCGCGAATTTTCCCTGAAATATTACCCTTGAAGCGGAATTGACCCAGAGGTGAGTCCCGTCGGCGAGAGTGAGTCTCGCGCGCTTTCCTTTAGGGACGATGAGGCGGCTTATGCCCTCGGAGGGACGGTTGAGCGAGATTGTATTGACCGTGACGGAACCGTTTGTTCCATAGACTATGTCGGCGTCGGAATCACCGAACTCGATGCCGTCCATTCCCGGAGTAAGGAGCATTATCCTGTCGGTAGGGCAGTCCGCCTTCTCGGCATATTTCACCAGTTCGGCTATAGGTTCGGTCTTCGCGCCCCTGTGTGTCCGTATGCCAAAGAATGCCGCGCAGGCACACGCCGCGGCGGCCGATGCCGAGAGCACGATGCGCCTTACACGTCTGCGGAACAGTTTTTTCCTTTCGTCCGCAGCACGCAGCTCGACATCTTCCCACAGCATATCCACTTCGTCCTTCCCGACGTGACGCTCCTGTCCCCGCGCAAAGCCTATCAGCCCGCGCATGACAGCGTATATATCAGATTTCTTGTATTCCATTTAAGGCGTCCTTTTTATAAATCCGCCTTAAAACGGAACAATTCCGATTATATACTCAATGTTTCAATATTTTTTTTGATTTCCCCCCCCTCCCTGTCATTCCGAGCGGAACGAAGTGGAGCCGAGGAATCTTTGCGCAGAAAAGAACATCCTACAAGGAGCCCGCCGGCAGGACACTCGAAGACATGAAGAGCACCGTCAGCATCAGGAACTCCTCGGGCGAAAGCTTGGCGCGGAGCCTGGCGACGGCACGCGACACGAGATTCATGGACGACTGCGGGTTGATTTCCAAAACGGCGGCTATCTCCTTGTAGGACAGCCCGCTGACAAAGCGCAGGTAAATGGCGGTGCGCTGATTCTCGGTCAGCTCTCCGTAGGCCGCCATCAGTCTTTTCCCGAGCCGGACCTGCTCGTCGCTGCGGCTGAACATCCTCTCGATTGCCGCGTCTTCAATCTCCATCCGGAACGCCCGCTCGTCAAGCTCGTCGGTAGGCTTCCGGGCCGCCAGCTTGTCGAGAATCGAGTTTCGCAGCGCCGTCAGAAAGTAGGAGCGCACATAGTCGGTGTGGGAAAGCCGGCGGCTGACGGAAAATTTCACGAATATGTCCTGAATGCAGTCTTTCACGACCTCCTCGTCACGCACATATTTCAGCCCGAAATTGAACATGAGGTCGTAGTGCCGGCGGTAGAGCACGGACAAAGCCTTCGCGTCACCGTGCCTCGCGAAGTCCCATAACATCTCGTCCTCTAATGAGTTATATGCCTGCTGCCGTTCCATGAACATATATTCGATTCCCAAGAAATTTCACAAAAGTAAAGGATATTTCCGAAAAGTCGTCAAACTTTGTTAAATAAAAAATTTCGGAATCCCTCAAAACTCAGGGGGAACGGATTTTGTGCGTATATGTCGTTGATATGAAACAAACGGTATATTTGATTGCCGCGCTGACGCTGTGCGGCACTCCGGCACTTCGTGCCCAGACCCCGGACACGACGGGGATTTATGGAGAGAGACAGGACAGCCTTGCTGCGGCGGTCTTTACGGGACATCAGTCGGGAAATTATCTCCCGCGCGGAAAGGAACTCAGAACGGAAGTCATTTCGGAGGCCGGTCTGCACAAGATGGCCTGCTGCAACCTCGCGGAGAGCTTCGAGAACTCGGCGAGCGTGACGGTGGGCTATTCCGATGCCGTCACGGGCGCCCGTCAGATACGCCTGCTCGGCCTTTCCGGAGTATATACCCAGATGCTTGACGAGAACCGTCCGGTAATGCGCGGGCTTTCTGCGCCTTTCGGCCTTTCCTACATTCCGGGGCCGTGGCTGGAGAGCATCCAGATTGCGAAGGGCTCGACTTCGGTCATCAACGGCACCGAGTCCATGACCGGGCAGATTAACATGGAGCACCGCAAGCCTACGGACGAGAAGCCGCTGTTCCTGAACTACGCCGCCATGAGCGACTCCAAGATGGACTTCAACATCGCCTCCTCCCTCCAGATGGGCGAGCGCTGGAGCACCGTCATCCTCGGTCATGTCTCCGGGAACTTCGCCCCGTCCGACCACAACCACGACACTCTCCTCGACGACCCGAGGATGCTCCAGTTCAACCTCGCCAACCGCTGGCTCTACTATGCCCCGAGCGGCGTGCAGGTGCGTTTCGGGGTACGTGCGCTGCGTGACAGCAGGCTCGGAGGCCAGATGCTGAAGGATTCCGACGGCGCAAAACATTTTTACGAGCATGAGAACTACAAACTCGACGGACTCGCTGAAGACGAGGTGAATCCGTGGGGCTCGGACATTCTGAACCGCTCCATAAACGGCTATCTCAAGGTAGGCATTCCTCTGAATGAGGACAACTCGCAGAACATCGCGTTCGTGGGCGACTACAGCTATCAGGACATGGACTCGTGGTTCGGCTCCACGAAGTACCTCGCCGGCCAGCACTCCGGTTTCATGAATCTTCTGTATCAGAACGAAGTGAATGAAAACCACAAGTTTACGCTCGGCCTGAACGGCGTTATCGACAGCTACGACGAGGATTTTGCGCGGCAGTACCGAGGCATCGCGGTCCCGGAGACCTTCGCGGGCGTGACGAATCTCGGAAATGTCGGGATATTCGGTGAATATACCTTCCATCTCGGAGACAAGTTCTCGACGATTGCGGGTCTTCGCGGCGACTGGTATTTTTCGAAGAACGGAACCGTCGAAGGCTCGAAGCTCTCGTCGAAGCCGCACATATCCCCTCGTCTGACATTGAAATATTCCCCGATTGAGGAAATTGTTCTCCGGGCGAACGGCGGCAGGGGACTGAGGCATTCGACGCCGCTCATCGACAACATCGGAGTGTTCTCCACCGGCAAGACTTTCACGGGCGCGTTCAACGACCACATTCTCGAAGATGCCTGGACCTTCGGGGGCAACATCACCTATTATATGCCTTTCGGGGCATCGTCCAACACCTATCTCAGCGTCGATTATTTCCGCACCCAGTTCGTTCAGCAGATGGT
>CAVBPI010000135.1:0-6731 GCA_963596955.1 bacterium
GAGCATAGCCGTGATTTACGGCAGCGATTCATCGGAATGGGAAGTGTCCTGCCGCAGCGGAAAGTTCACGGCGTCGCAGATTGACGGGACAAGATATGATGTATATGAAATCTTCGCGCGCTTCGGCTCGTGGAGCGTTGTGGCGATGCGTCCCAAGGGCGGAGTGCGTGTTGAGTTCGCCGAGGCTCCGCAGGTTGACAAGACTGATTTCTCCGCTGTGATAGGCGGTGAGAGGGTCAAGTTCGACTATGCCTACATCATGCAGCACGGCATCCCGGGGGAGAACGGTCAGATGCAGGGCTATCTTGAAATGCTCCGCGTCCCGTTCAGCAGCTGCAGCGCGTTCGTCTCCGCAATCACCTTCGACAAGTTTTCCTGCAAGAACTATCTGAAGGACGTTGATTTCGTGAAGGTCGCGAAGGACATATTCATCCGCAAGGGAGAGTGCCTTGACGGTCTTGCCGACAGGGCTGTGACAAGGCTCGGGCTTCCGATGTTCGTCAAGCCTACCGACGGCGGGTCGAGCTTCGGGGTGACTAAGGTAAAGACCGCTGAGGACTTCGACAGGGCGGTTTCCTATGCCTTCGAGGACAGCAGCATGGTTCTCGCGGAGGAGGCGATAGTCGGGCGTGAAATCACCTGCGCGGTCTATTTCGACGGAAAGTCCGAGGTCGCGCTCCCTGTCATAGAGATTGTCACGGACCATGAGTTCTTCGACTACGACGCGAAGTACAACGGGTTCAGCGATGAGATATGCCCGGCGCCGCTCGACGCCGCGACCACTTCCATGGTTCAGGAGGCTTCGAGGAAGATATATGTCAGGATTGGCTGCTCCGGAGTCGTCAGAATGGACTATATCCTCGCTCCGGACGGGCTCTATTTCCTCGAAATGAACACGATTCCGGGCATGACCGCCGCGTCGCTTGTTCCTAAGATGGTGCGCACCGCGGGCCTGGAGATGACGGATTTCCTGAACACGATAATAGACAACACGGGCCGCCGTTAGCCCCCGTTGTCTCGGGTTTCCGTTATTCCGAGTTCTTGTCATTTCGAATCCTCGTCATTTCGAGCCCCTTCTTGTCATTTCGAATCCTCGTCATTTCAATCCCCTCCTTGTCATTCCAGTCTCCTCCTTGTCATTTCGAGTGAAGCGAGAAATCTTTGCGCAAATCATGTGGCTGAAAGACTTATATAATAAAGGACGCGAACTTACGTCAGCCGAATACCCCGACGCCCGCGAGCGCGACAGCCTGCTCAACATCCTTCTGGAGGCCGTCCTGCACCTTCAGCGATACACCGTCCTTACCGACCCGTTCCAGAACATCGGAGAGCGTGACTGCGAACTTTTCCTCGGCTGTGCCCGTCGTCTCGCATCAGGCGAGCCGGTTCAGTACATCGTCGGCCGGACGGAGTTCTACGGCAGGCTCTTCAATGTGACCCCGGACGTGCTGATTCCGCGCCCTGAAACGGAGCAGCTGTGCCGGGAAGTCATAGAAAGGACCCGGCTTGCCTTCCCGGACAAGGCAGGATGCGTCAATAAATCTGAAGCCTTCCCGTCTGATCTGCCTCGGCTGCGTGTTCTGGACCTGTGCACTGGCTCCGGCTGCATCGCGTGGACTCTCGCGCTTGAACTTCCGGGTTCCTGCGTCATCGGCGTGGATATATCTTCTGCGGCTTTGGAAGTGGCTAAGACTCAGAATCTTACGCCTACAAGCGCGAATGAAGGCGCTTTCTGCCCGCGACGCCCGTCATTTGTGGCCTACGATGTCCTCCGCGGACCGGATTCTTTCGACTGTGACTGCGGCTGGTTTGACGTCATTGTCTCCAATCCTCCCTATGTCCGCGAGAGCGAGCGCCTGCTGATGCGCCGCAATGTCCTTGAACACGAGCCGCCGCTCGCGCTCTTTGTGCCGGACGGGAATCCTCTGAAGTTCTACAAGGCCATCCGGGACTGGGCGCAGCGGCTCCTTGTCCCCGGCGGACTGCTGTTCCTGGAGAGAAATGAGGCCCTTTCAGAGGAAACGGAGGCTCTTTTCAGCGATTTTTCCGAGCACGGAAATTTCAGCGACTGTTTCGGGAAACCTCGCTTCACTTTTGCCCGAAAATAGCGGTGTGATTGCATCAGACGTGGTTTTTCCGTCCGGGCTCCGTCTTGTTCCACGAAAAAGTTTGCGCAAACTTTTTGCATTTTATCGTAATAAATAGGCCTTACAGCCCGCTCTGTGGTCGATTTTGCAAATTAGCCGCTGAATATTTCATTCAACGGCTAATTGGTTGTTTCTTTGTGGCTGATAAAATTTATTGCCATGAAGAATATGAAATTTATTGCGGGAATCTTTTTCCTGCCGCTGCTTTTCTCCTGCGAAAAGGAGATTCATGTAAAGTCCGCAGAAACGGCGGGAAGTCCTGTCGCGCTTGATGTGGTCGCCGAAATGCTTTCGGAACTGCCGCTTGAGCCGGAACACTTCCGGGAGGTCCACTCCGCCGTGGAGTCCTCTTCGGGAAACGGATATGACGAGGAATACACGATGTCGGACCTGTTCTCCTCCCCGGGAAAGGGTGTGGGGGACACTCCGACAAAGGCCGCGGCAGCCTCGAAGTCCTTTTCAAGGCCGCTCCGCGAGCTGATTCGCGAGCACGTCCGCTCGTCTGTGGCCACCAAGGCCGGCGGGGAGTCCGCATACGGGGACGACGCCGACGCCTACCTTTCCGCCCTTGAGTCCTCCGACGTGCAGATTTACTGGCCCTATTCGGAAAACTGGGACGGGGAGTCTTCTCCGGTCTTCACCTTTGATCCGGGAGACGACTCTGAAATCAATGTCGGCTACCGTGTCCTGAAGAACGAGTTCGGGGAGACGAGCGTGGAAAAGATAGACGTGACGGAGGATTATGCCGAAAAGAACCCTGTCTGGGTGGTGAACCGCAACTCGGACTGCGGCTTCACCTCGCTTGAAATCATACGTCGCGAACATCCGGAATGGGACAACGGAGGCGGCGCACTGATTATCGGCGGCAGGAGGCAGGGCACTGTGCCGTATAGTGATGCCCCGGGAGTGGCTGCCCATCAGGCTGCACTGGCCGGTTCCGCAGACACTAAAGCAGGAGGAGCCGGCCTGAAGACACTCGTCCTGAAGGAATTTACCATGAAGCGCAATTATGACTGCTGGTTTGCCGGCGGCTCGGAATTTTTTATCAAGGCCGGCTCGGTCTCCGACTTCTGTGCCGCCACCGAGGCCGAACTTCAGCTCTACAGCCCTATGGTCACAGACTTCATGATTGTGGTAAAGCGGAAGCAGAAGGGGCAGGCTCTGCCGTTCAACACGGTAATAGTTTCCGACTGGTCGGAGCAACTGACTCATGTGGCGTTCATGATTGTCGAGGACGACGGCGGCCGCATCGAGCAGTGGAAATGCTCAGCCGTGGTCAAAATCAAGTCCAAGAGCTACGGCTTCGACATTTCTCTCCCGTTCAACTCCCGCGACGACATTGTCTGGCGCGGCCAGCTCAGCCGCCGCTACATCGACGCCACCAGCAACCTCGTCGGCCATTTCGGCGACGTGGACATCACCTTTGAAGTGATAGAATACTAACGGGGCGCATCCCCTATTGGCTAAGTTATTTTGCCAAGATTATCATCTCGCAGTTTTTGCAGTCAAATTTTAGGCGGAGGAAGCTGCCGTTGTTGCGGAGGTAGAGACCTTCGCGGATGTCGTTGGCGGCGGCGAGGGCGGTGTAGGCGGGAGTCTTGCGGCAGAGCCCCAGCTCGTGGAGCAGGCAGTACTTGCTGCGCATGAGCTCTATATTGGCTCCGTTGTTCTGTGCCTGCCTGCCGTCCGATGAGGGTGAGGGTATTCCGTCGGGATTCCCGATTTGCAGCCCGCGGTTCAGTGCCTCGTAGGCCGGTTCTATCGTTTCGGCTCCGAGCCTCTTGTAGAGCGATGCTGCAAGATTGTTGGCCACGTCACTTTTGTAGCTGATGCGCTCCGGAAATTTCAGGGTGTCAGGGAGGTCGTCGCTGATTGTGGCCTTGTTCAGAGGCCTTGCCTTGCACGGCATCCTGTCGAGCTTCTCGGCAATCTCGCGGCGGATGGCGTTGAGCTGCGCGGCGCCCATCATCGGAATGTTGCCTTCCGCATCGCTTCCAACGGTTCTTCCTCCGTTACTGCTGATGTCATCCACTGAAAATCTGTAGATGCCAGTCTCCTTGCCAAGCTGACCGGGAATCATGTTGAGCATTCGTTCCCGGTTTCTTGCCGGTTCTGCCTCTATGCTGGTGGCATACAGCACCTCGCGTCCGTCTTCGCTGACGGCGCGGACATGAAACTGAAAGCTTTGGGCATGGTTCCCGTTACCCGGTGATGAGGAAGCATGGTCTCCAACCTCGTCTATCTCCACTGACAGACTGACTGTAATCCTTCGCACGGCTCCCTTTTCCAGTTCCTTCTCGAAGGCCGTGTCAAGATTGCGGTAGAGCCGGGTCCCGGGAACGAGCCCTTCAGCCGTCCTGCAAAGGATAGTGTTCCCGCTGCAGACATCGGCCCTGAAGCCGGCTTCCCTGCCGTCCCGCCCGATGAATGAGAACCCGTCTCCATTGTGGAACTGCGGATAGTTCGCATTGTCTCCCGTGGAGCTAGCGCTTGACGCGTGCCTGCATGAATCTGTGTCGGTGCAGGGCTTTATGCCTATCTTCATGCCTTCCCGCGTGCGCGACACTGATGAAACCGTCCCGACCTCCTCCCCGAGGGCTTTCCCGGCATCAAGGCAGGCCCAGCGGCCGCGCCTGCCGTCGAAGAAAAGCTGCGTGAAGCCACGGTTGAAGCTCTTGGCCGGAGCCGGGATGAAGCCGAAGTCAATGTGACCGGACGATGCGCGGCGGTATTTGTCGGGATTCGCCGCCACGAGCCTGTCAAGAGCCTGCGAGTAGGCCGCCACTATGTTCCTGACATAAGAGATGTTCTTGAGCCTCCCCTCAATCTTGAAAGAGGTCACTCCGCCCTCGGCCATTTCCGGCAGCCTGTCCAGAAGCATCAGGTCACGCAGTGACAGCAGCGTCCTGTTCATGGCGACCGGCTGCCCCGGCTTGTATGCTGTTGCCCGGAATCCCTCCTGCCCGAACAGCTGTTTATGCCCGCCGCCAAGACTCCTGTCCATTACGGGCCACCTTACAGGTTCCCCCTGCGCGTTCACAAGGTCATATCTCGACCTGCACGCCTGCACGCATTCGCCCCTGTTCGCGCTCCTTCCGCTCAGCATCTCCGACAGATAGCACTGGCCGCTGTAGCATACGCACAGCGCCCCGTGCACGAACGCCTCCACCTCACAGCTTACTGCAGAGCATATTTCCCGGACAGCCGCCATCGGCAGCTCCCTTTCAAGCACAATCCTCGAAAAACCGAGAGCGTCCATTCTCCGCGCCTCCTCAATTGTCCTGATTGAACACTGCGTCGAGGCGTGCAGCGGAATTGTCAGCTTCTGAGGATGCTTCAGTTCAAAGGCGGGCAGCGCGAAGTCCTGCACAATCAGAGCGTCTGCCCCGGCCTCCTGCATCTGTACGGCCAGCCCGAAAGCCTCGTCAAGCTCGCTGTCAAAGATGATGGTGTTGAGGGTCACGAACACCCTCGCGCCGAACCTGTGGGCATACTCGCAAAGCCTTCGGATGTCCTCCACGCTGTTCCCGGCCGCCTGCCTTGCCCCGAAGGCCGGTCCGGCGAGATAAACGGCATCGGCACCGCAGTCAATGGCCGCGATGCCGATTTCAATGTTCCTTGCCGGAGCAAGCAGTTCAAGTTCTCTCATTTCAGGGAAACGCGCTGCCGCCGGGCAAATTATTTCTGAAGAGCCGCAATCTGCGCCTTGGCAACTTCAGTGTATTTCGGGTTTGTGAGAATCTGCTGGTAGAACTCTATGGCCTTTACCTTGTTTCCGGCCTTCTGGTAGGAAACAGCAAGCGTGCACCTGATGTCGTCAGCCTTCTTGTCGTTTGGAGCGACTGCGAGGAACTGCTCGAAAGCCTCGTTTGCCTTCGAGTCTTGTCCGAGCTTCTGAGCCGACATTCCCGCAAAATAAAGCGCGTTCCCGCTCTCCACATAGTTGTTGGACTTCATCGCCGCGTCGTATGCATCGGCATATTTCTGACCTTTCAGAGCTGCCTGAGCCTCCTTGAGGTACATATTTGCAAGCTGCTTGTTCGCCGTCTTTTCCTGACCGTTCGCAGCAGCGGCAAGATAGGCCGTCTCCGCACTATCAAGGTCTCCGGACTGCGCGTAAGCCATTCCGAGACGGAGCTGTGCCGTTCCGTTGGCTGGGTTTAGCGCAATAATCTGGTTGTAGGCCGCAATTGCCCCGTCAAAGTCCTTAGCCTTGAGAAGGTCGTTCGCCTTGTTCATGAGCACCTGCGGCTTAAGAGCCTCCGCGTCCTCGACAACATCTGTCACGCCATATTCCTTAGCCTGGGCGATTGCCTCGTCGATTTCAGCAAGTCCCTTGTCGTAGTTGCCTTCCTTGATGGAATCCTTGGCGATGCTGAACATGATTTTAGGGATATATTCCTTGCAGTTGTTCACGATGTCCGCACCTTCCTCTCCGCAGGCCTCAGCCATAGTGAGGGCTGACTTGAAGTTGTCAAGAGCGTCGGCGTTGTTTCCTGCCTGAAGAGCCATGGCCCCGTTGTTGTAAGTTTCAGTGGCCTGCGCCATGTCCTGCGCAGAAACGGCAACCGCAGTAGCGAGGAC
>CAVBPI010000136.1:0-6640 GCA_963596955.1 bacterium
AGTATATCGTAGCCGACCCGAAGACCGGGCTTTCGCTTGCAGAATATCTTTCTGAGGCCAGAATTTCCCCCTGCCTTTCCCCGCTCGGGATAGACCTCGGGCAGAAACTCGGGGAAGAGGGAGACATCGACGGGACAAGGCCATTTCTGACACAAAGAAAATATGGGCTTCTCGGCACAAGATACACGAAGGCGTCGATAATCTCGGCTCCTGTCAGGTGGGGCAGGGGATTCCACCGTGTCAAGGGGCATAATTTCCACATTGCCAAAGATTTGTATCTTTTTCACTGCGGCTATTTTGACATGGCGCGGATTCAGGCACGCTTCACCGACAAGGACCGTCTGGCCGACGGCTGGGAGCGGCATCTCAGGAAGCGTTCCCGCACCATCCGTGTGGTGACTGACAGACCGGCCCGCGATTTCGACAAGTGGACTGCCGTCGCTCGGCGCATCCAGACGTTCGTCCGCCCGCCTTATGCCTGGAACAAGCCCGCGATGTTCAATATCGACATCGTCGTCCGCATCCCCGACCGCTTCAGCAAAATCATATAAAAAAGAGGTTGCCGACTGGCAACCTCCTTTTTTTATGCACCGAAGTTATCATATAATATGTTCTCAGGCGGAACTCCAAGCGAGTCAAGCAGCTTGTTCACGCAGCTGACCATCATAGGCGGACCGCACATGAAGTACTTGATGTCCTCCGGAGCCTCGTGGTTCTTGAGGTAGGTCTCGTACATCACGTTGTGGACGAATCCTGCCACATACTTCACGCCTGCTGCATCTGCCGCCGGATCCGGACGGTCGAGGGCGAGGTGGAAGTGGAAGTTCGGGAACTCCTTCTCGATCTGTGCGAAGTCGTCGAGATAGAATGCCTCGACGAGAGCACGCGCTCCGTAGAAGTAGTGAACTTCATTCTTTGTCTTGAGAGTCTTGAAGAGCTCCATGATGTGGCTGCGGAGAGGTGCCATTCCGGCGCCGCCGCCGACAAATATATACTCCTGTGAATCAGGGTCGTTCTTCGGAAGAAGGAACTCTCCGTAAGGACCGCTGATGATTACCTTGTCACCCGGCTTGCGCGTGAACACGTAGGATGAGCCGATACCCGGGTTCACCGGAAGAAGCTTTGGACCCTGCTCACGCGGAACGCTCCTGTCGAAAGGAGGCGTCGCGATACGCACGTTGAGCTTTATGATGCCCTTCTCACCGGGGTAAGAGGCCATTGAGTATGCGCGGACGGTCGGCGTAGGGTTGGAAGCATGGAGGTTGAAGAACCCGTATTTCTCCCAGTCTGCCTTGTACTCGTCCGAAACGGCGATGTCCTTGAAATCCAGCTCGTAGGCAGGGATGTCAATCTGGATGTACTCGCCGCTCTTGAACTCAAGATGCTCGCCTTCCGGGAGCTTGACGGTGAATTCCTTGATGAAGGTTGCCACGTTGTCGTTGCTGATGACCTCGCACTCAAGTTTCTTGACTGAAAGCGCCGAGTCAGGAATGACGATTTTCATGTCTTCCTTGATCTTCACCTGGCAGCCGAGTCTCCAGTGGTCGTTAATCTGCTTGCGGTTGAAGAATCCGACCTCGGTAGGGAGGATTGTTCCGCCACCCTCAAGCACACGGCACTTGCACTGACCGCAGTTGCCCTTTCCGCCGCAGGCTGACGGGAGGAAAATCTTCTCGCCGGCGAGTGTGTGGAGCAGGTCGCTGCCCGGAGTTACATTGACTTCCTTCTTGCCGTCGTTGATGCTGATCTTGACGGTTCCTTTCGGAGTCAGCCATGTCTTGACGATTAGGAGGAGAGCCACGAGGATGAGCGTCACGACGGTGAACACCGCCATGGCTCCGAGAATTGTATTTATCATTTCATTTCCCATATACCTTTCCTCCGATTAAAGTTGAATTCCCATAAATGTCATGAACGCCATACCCATCAGACCCACTGTGATGAATGTGATTCCGAGCCCTTTCAGAGGTGCAGGGACATTTGAGTATGCCATTTTCTCGCGGATGGCCGCAAGGGTGACGATTGCGAGGAACCAGCCGAAACCGGAACCGAGCGCGTATGTAGTTGCTTCGCCGAGGTTCGCGAAATCCTTCTCCTGCATGAAGAGGGAGCCTCCGAGAATCGCACAGTTCACCGCGATGAGCGGGAGGAAGATTCCAAGCTGCGAGTAGAGGGCAGGGGCGAACTTCTCGACCACCATCTCGACTATCTGCACGATTGCCGCGATCACCGCGATGAACACGATGAAGCTGAGGAAGCTCAGGTCAACGCCCTGAATGAGCGCGTCCGGCGCGAGCACGTACTTGTTGAGAAGGTAGTTTATAGGAAGCGTGATAAGTTGCACGAAGATAACAGCGGCACCCAGTCCGGAAGCTGTCTTCACGTTCTTTGATACTGCCAGGTATGAACACATGCCGAGGAAGTATGCAAAAATCATATTGTCAACGAAGACTGACTTTACGAATAAGCTTATATATTCCATAATTAACTGAGTTTGTCGTTATTTCTCCTGAAGGTCCTTCTGAATCGAGCGCTGTACCCAGACGATGCATCCGAGGAGGATGAGTGCCATAGGAGGCAGGATTATGAGACCGTTGTTCATGTAGCCGGCATTGTAGAATGCCTCCGGGATGACTCTGAAGCCGAAGAGCGTGCCGCTTCCGAGAAGTTCGCGGAAGAATGCCACTATGATGAGAATCATTCCGTAGCCGGCGCCGTTCGCGAGACCGTCAAGGAGTGACGGAATCGGCTTGTTGCCGAGCGCGAAGGCCTCGATGCGGCCCATGACGATGCAGTTCGTGATGATGAGGCCGACATAGACGGACAGCGTCTTGCTTATGCTGTAGGCGTATGCCTTGAGCACCTGGTCGACCAGAATCACCATGAGGGACACTACCACGAGCTGAACGATGATTCGGATTCGGTTAGGAATCGACTTCCTCATCATTGACACCACGAAGCTTGAAAGTCCGGTCACGATGGTCACTGAAAGCGCCATCACGAGCGCACCCTTGAGCTGTACGGTCACTGCAAGCGAAGAGCAGATACCGAGCACGAGGACAGTGACAGGATTACCCTTGAAGATAGGGTTGAGCAATGTTTCCTTCAAATTAAAATCTTTCATAACCTATTCCTCCGCTTTTACATCCTCGGCAGCAGCCTCTGTTGCCTCGTCGTTCGTTTCAGTTTCGACAGCGGCAGCTTTCTTGGCCGCAATGCCGTTTAGATAAGGAAGATAGTACTTCACCCAAGTGTTGATCGTTGTGCCGACAGCCTTTGAGGTGATTGACGCTCCGGAGATTGCATCCACTCCGTGAATGTCGCCGTGAGCACCGCCCTTGACAACGTCGAAATGACCGTCATCAGTGAGCTTGTGACCCTTGAACTGGCTGTAGAACGGCTCCTCGGCAATCTTTGCGCCCAGACCAGGAGTCTCGCTCTTGTGGTCGAAAATGGCTCCGTCGAATGTGCGGCCGTCCTCATCGAACGCGAGGTAGCCCCAGACAGGTCCCCAGAGACCCGCACCATAGCATGGGATTACCGTAACCGTCTTTCCTGCGATGTCAAATAGATAGACAGGAAGCCTGAGCTCCTTTGCCGCGTCGGCGTTGCCGGCCTCAATCTTCTTGATGATGTCGTTCTGCTTCTTCAGGTCAGAAGTGGAGGCGACGGTGATGTCCTTGAGGTTCTCCTTGCCGAGATTGAATGATTCCCCGACCTTGTTGCCCTCGGCGTCGATGTCGTATGCGTCAACAACTTTGTCGCGGTAGGTTGCGAGGATGTCCGTGTCCTCGGTGATTGAGAAATTGTCGTCAGCCTGGGCCGCCGCGGTGAGCACCTTGGTGATGGTCTCAAGCTTCACGTTCTCGTTCTGCTTGTCCTTGAGACCTTCTGCCGCGAAAGCGAGAATCGCCGCCACCACAACCACGAGAACGGTTGAATATATAACTGTATATACGTTGCTGTTAGTATTCATATTATATAGGATTAAGCGATTTTTACTTTCTTGTTCTGCCTCTTGAGCGAACACTCTATCACGCAGTGGTCGATGAGCGGAGCGAATGTGTTCATCAGAAGTATCGCGAGCATCATTCCCTCTGCATATCCAGGGTTCCAGAGCCTTACAGTGACTGTGAGCGCTCCGACGAGGAATCCGTAAATCCACTTGCCGCACTCGGTCTGTGCCGAAGTCACAGGGTCAGTTGCCATGAATACGGAACCGAAGAGGAAACCTCCCATGACGAGCTGGTAGTAGCCCGGAAGGTCAGTCGCGCCGCAGGCATAGCCGAGGTATCCGATTGCGAGTCCGCCGGCTATTGAAGACACCATAATCTTCCATGATGCGACCCCGGTGAAGATGAGGATGAGCGCTCCGAGAAGGATTGCGATTACGGATGTCTCGCCGACTGAACCCGGGATGGTTCCGAGGAACATGTTGAGGAACGTGTCTCCGTGTTCTGCGAGACCTTCGGCAGATGCGTTCGCGAGCGGAGTCGCGCCGGAGAATCCGTCAACGAGACCGCTTCCTGCGCACCATGCGTTGTCGCCCGCTCCGAGACCACCGACCCATACGGTGTCGCCGGACATTTTGCTCGGGTAGGAGAAGAAGAGGAACGCGCGCGCGAGGAGTGCTGGGTTCCAGATGTTCATTCCGGTGCCTCCGAAGACTTCCTTGCCGAAGATGACCGCGAACGCTACTGCAAGCGCGAGCATCCAGAGCGGAACGTCTACAGGCACGATGAGCGGAATGATCATTCCGGAGACGAGATAGCCCTCGTTCACCTCATGTCCGCGAAGCTGTGCGGAGGTGAACTCGATTGCGAGGCCGACGATGTAGGACACGAGGTAGAGCGGAAGAATCTTCACGATACCATAGCCCACGATTGGCCAGAAGCCCCAGTTAAGGCCGTATGCCACAGAGTGCTGGTAGCCCGTGTTCCAGATTCCGAAGAGGAGTGCCGGAACGAGGGAGAGCACCGCGATAATCATCACTCTCTTGAGATCGACGCAGTCCCTGATGTGCGAGCCCTTGCGGGTCACGGTGTTCGGGACGAAGAGGAATGTCTCGAATGCGTCGAACGTCGAATGAAGGAATCCAAGCTTTCCACCTTTCTCAAAGGTAGGCTTGATTTTGTCAACATATTTTCTTAATGCGTTCATAATCTTTCCTTTAAGCCATTTCCTTCAACATGAGAGATATTCCGTCCTCGATGATTGACTGAATCTCAATCTTTGACGGGTCGACGTACTCGCAGAGCGCGAAGTCTTCAGGAAGAACCTCGTAGATGCCGAACTTCTCCATCTTCTCGATGTCCTGTGCGAGGCAGGCCTTCACGAGATAGACAGGGAAGAGGTGCATCGGGAGAACCTTTCCATATACGTCGGAAACTACGAACGCACGGACGCCTCCGTGGAGGTTGGTGTCCATGTCATACTTCTTCTTCGGCGTGAGCCAGGAGAAGTAGGTGTGCGATGTGCTGAACTGGCTGGTCCTGAACGGCTTAGCCCATCCGAACATCTCGTACTCGTTGCCTTCCTTGAGGATTGTCACCTGATTGTCGAAGAATCCGAGGAACCCGTTGACGCCTACTGATGTGCCGGAAAGCGCGTCGCCGCTGATGAAGCGGAGGTTCTCGGGCTCCTGATAGAACCATGCGAACTCCTTCATCGACATTCCCGGAACGCAGCTTACGTATGCCGGCTCAACTGCACGCGGACCTGTAATCGCGATTTTTCTCCTCACGTCATATTTTCCCGTGCGGAAGAGCTTTCCGATTGCCGCGAGCATCACCATTGAGACCGTCCACACCGTCTCGCCCTTGCGAATCGGGCTGATGTGGTGAATCTGGACGCCCACATTGCCTGCCGGATGCTTGCCGGTGAATGTGTGCGGGATGATGTTCTCAAGCTTGTGGAACGGTGTTCCCGCATAGTTGGCGCTGTCGAATGACATGTGCACGCCGCCGTCGGTCAGTTTGTTGAGGGCATTCACTCCTGCCTGGATGTCGGCGAACTCGTCACGGAGAACATACTCCATGTCCGCCGCGAGCGGAGCAGTGTTGAACGCTGAAACGAAGATGGCCTTAGGCTTGACCTCAGGATTGGCGATGATGCCGTATGGCCTTTGGATGATAGCCGGCCAGAGACCGCTTTCGAGAAGGGCGGTCTTGACAGCCTTGCCGTCGAGATCCGCGATTCTTTTCGCACCAAAGTCAACATACTCCTGCGTCTGATCCGCCTTGATGCGGATTTCAAGCAACTTTCTCTTTTCGCCGCGGACGATTTCCACGACCTCACCGCTGACCGGCGAAGAGAAGAGAATGTCCTGCGCCATCTTGTCTGCCATTACGGGCGTGCCTGCGAGCACCTTATCGCCTTCCCTTACAAGAAGTTTCGGGACAAGCCCCCTGAAGTCGGTAGGCTTGACTGCGATAATGTCCGGGGCAATCACCTTTCTGGTGTTGAGGGCCGCCGCTCCTTCGAGAGGAATGTTCAGACCCTTTTTCAAATAGATGTTGTTTGACATTATAAAACGTTTTTGAGTATAATTTTTTATTTTCAAAAAACCGCCGCGAAGATACGCATTTTTTTGCTAAATTCGCACTCCAAAACCAAATAAAGAAACGTATAGATGGGAAAC
>CAVBPI010000137.1:0-6612 GCA_963596955.1 bacterium
GACAAAATCGGATATGCTGGACGAGCACCTTGAGGCGGAGATTGAGCCTACGCTGCCGGAAGGGGTGCCGCACGTGTTCATTTCCTCGTTCACCGGCGAAGGGATACAGCGGCTGAAAGATCTCTTGTGGGAAAGCCTACATAAGTAATGGAGGGGCGCCTTGCAATCCATCCTTTTATGCATTCCCTCCCCGAACCGCTTGTATAAGAAAACAAAGATAATTATGATACAACACCTTACAACGACGCTTGAGCAGCTTGAAATGCTGGACAAGGAAGCGACGCTCGCGCTCAACACCAGCGGAGGGGCATTCACGGATGCCGTCATGCCCGTGTTTTCGCACGTAAAGGTCTGGATTCCGCTCTACATTGTCGTGCTCGGAATCGTGATTTATCGCATGGGATGGAAGGCCGGGCTTATCGTCACGCTCGCTCTCGTGCTGAACGTCGTGTGCGCAGACCAGCTTGCGAATCTCGTGAAGGACGGGGTCGCGAGGCTCCGCCCGTGCATGGACCCGTGGATGAAGGCTCATGGAGTCAGGGTGCTTGAAGGCGGAGGAGGATGCGGATTCTACTCCGGGCACGCGGCAAACGTGTTCTCATTCGCGATATGCTCGATGCTCTGCCTTTCCTTCATTCGCAGCCGCAAGGGCGCGATGGGACGTGAGAACGGGACGAACAGGAAAATATTTCTCGGGATATACGGGAGCGTCATATTTCTCTGGGCTATAGCAGTCAGCATCAGCCGCGTCTATTGCGGAAAGCACTTCCTCGGAGACATCACCGTAGGGGCGTTCTCCGGCCTTATCACAGGAAGCCTTCTGGCTCTCGCGGCGATAATGGCAGTCAGACACATAAAGGCGATACACGAGTCCGTCCGCCCCGGAATTGCATAGGGCGGCAAAACAATAACATTCAGGCTCCAAACGACAAGACCATTTGGAGCCTGAACTTTAAACAACAATCTATAAAACAGGTATCACCTTTTCCATTCTCGTGCCGCGTGACCCCTTTATCAGGATTGCGGCGGAAGAAAACTCGGACTCATGAGAGGCGATGTAGGCGGCCAGCTCGTCCGACGTGCTGAAACAACGCCCGGCTCCGGCCTTGCGGAACTCATCGCCCACGAAATAGCCATCAAAGCCATAGTCGGCAACAGCGCGAAGAACCTTGGTATGTTCCGTGACTGACTCGTCTCCAAGTTCCAGCATATCTCCGAGCAGGACTATTTTCTTCGCCGCCTCAAAGCCGGAAAAGTTGTCCAGCGCCGCCTTCATGCTTGACGGATTGGCGTTGTAGGCATCTACAATGAGGATGTTACGCCCGGTGCGCTGCATCTGCGAGCGGTTGTTTGACGGGATGTATGATGCGACCGCCGCGACGGCATCCGCCTCCGGAACAGCAAAGAACCGTCCAATGCAGAGAGCCGCAAGCACATTGTCCGCATTGTATCCTCCAATGAGACTGGTGGAAACCACGGTTCCGTCGACAAGCCGCAGCCGCAGATACGGGTGCTCCGAGTCCGCGTCAAGAACCGACGCTCCGGAAAAATGAAGCCCGTATGGAACGACAAGCAGCTTTCTTGATGCGACCATCTCAACCAGCAGCGGATTGTCCTGATTTACGAAAACCGTTCCCGCTCCACCGCCGTTTCCTGCGATGAAGTCGTACAATTCTCCCTTAGTTGCCTTCACGCCCTCAAAAGAACCGAATCCGAGAATATGGGCCCTGCCGACATTTGTGATGAGTCCGAAATTCGGAGCGGCTATATCGACAAGTTCCTTTATGTCGCCGGGATGGCTCGCGCCCATTTCTATGACGGCGATTTCCGTGTCCGACGAAATGCCGAGGACAGTCAGCGGCACACCGATGTTATTGTTCAGATTGCCGGCCGTGGCGTGGGTGCGGAACTTCGCCGAAAGCACGGCGTTGATTAGTTCCTTCGTCGTTGTCTTGCCGTTCGTTCCGGTAAGTCCCAGGATAGGGATGTCGAGCGTGTCGCGATGGTGGCGTGCAAGTGCCCGCAGAGCGCGGAACGTGTCCGGGACAGGAATGAGGCGAGGCTCGCCCGCGGCCACTGAGGCAACCGGAGAACTGTCATCGACGAGCGCATAGGCAGCGCCGGCTTCAAGAGCCTTGAGGGCGTACTCGTTGCCGTCGAAATTTTCGCCCTTCAGTGCAAAGAAGAGCTCTCCCCCGCTGATTTTCCGACTGTCGGTCGCAACCTTGCCACCGCAGGCGATGAATATGCTGTATAACTTGTTTATGTCCATATCCGGAAATCTTTAAAATACCGACTCAATCCTATCGTTGCTACGGTCTGAATGACAATCATCCAGAAATGGCAGTCATCGTCCTGTAGAGCCGAGTCCACCCTCGCCGCGAGCCGTGCTGTCGAGCCGCTCGACTTCCTCCCACTCGACGCGCTCGTAGCGGGCGACTATCATCTGGGCAATGCGCTCGCCGGGATTCACGACAAAATCCTTGTCGGAGAGGTTTATGAGAATGGCAGCAATCTCACCGCGATAGTCCGCGTCTATGGTGCCCGGGGTGTTCAGCACCGTGATTCCGTGTTTTGCCGCAAGCCCGCTGCGAGGGCGGACCTGAGCCTCGGTTCCCTTGGGAAGGGCGATTCTGAGACCGGTCGGGACAATCACCCTCTGAAGCGGGGCGATAGTAATGGGTTCGTCAATGTTCGCCTTCAAATCGACTCCTGCCGAGTCTTCGGTAGCATAGGCCGGGGCATCCCAGCGCGAGCCGTTTATGATCCTTACCTTCATTGTCACAATAGATTTAAATTTCGCGACGCAAAGGTAGCAAGAATTACTCAGCTTCACGCAAAAGACAGCATGAATCTGCGTCGAAAAGACCTAAACAAATTCAACGGAACGGAGTTCAAGACCGAGTTCACTGACCATCGCGCTTACGCTCTCGTATGAATTGTCTGATGAAATGAACGTGTTCATGAGGCTGATGATTGAATCTGTACGCATATCTCTTGAATTTAAATGTTTTACACCTTTCTTTTTCAGAGCCGTCCCGAAGGCCTCCCCTCTGAATTACGATGCAAAATTAAGGCGAGCTTGTGCAAAACCGATGCACAAGCTCGCTTTTTTTATAAAAAAATATGCAGAAAACGCTACTTGAAGAACTCCACGGCACGGGAAGGACTCAGCATCTGCCACAGGGAAGCCACCGTCCATCCGGGAGCGCAATACTCGCTGTAAAAGCCCTTGCCGTTCTTGCCGTAGTCCCAGTTCGTGTGCTGCACGACCTCCGGGTAATAACCTTCGGCAGGCATGCCGTGCATATTTCCCGCTTCCGGCATCAGCTGAAGCATCGAAGACCTTATGACAGCAGTAAATTCCGAAAAATACGGCTTATTGAATTTCATTGCAAGGAAGTCAAGGACATCGGCAAACTCAAAGATGAAGACATCGATATGGTTGTTCTCGACGGACACGTTGCCCCAGCCTCTGGACTTGAATCCGACTTCGCCGAGCATCTGTCCACGGGCGAAAGGTACATCCCAGAGATAGTACCAGGAGAGGGCGAACCAGGCCGACTTGAGACACAGCTGCGCATAATGTTCCCTGTCGCTTTTCTTTTTTTCCACAAGGTACATATAATACATTGCGGTGGAGGCATAGAGGGAGGCCTCCTTGTCCTCGCAGTCGGCGTCAAGCGTGGACGAGAAATAGTCAGCCGTGTCTATGATACTATGCTCTATATAGGACGAAGCCCTGCGGGCAGTCTCTATATACTTCTTTTCTCCGAAATAGACCGAAGCCATAGCATACGGAAGCACAGCCGACGAAGTGCTGCCTCCGGAAGCGTCGATAACTTTCAGAGAGTCATCAAACTTTCTCGGAAAACTTCCGTCCTCATTCTGGATAAGGGATATGCGGTCAAGGGCAGCCTTTATTTTCCGCTCCCATTCAGGATGGCAGCGGCCGGCCGCTTTCTCGTAATGGAGATAGTTGAGCACGGCATAGATAGCTTCCGACTGACGTCTGATGCTGAATGGGCGTTTCTTCATAGAAGAGAAATTGACAAATTCCATGAAAAGTCCGCCATCACTGAATCCGTTTTCAAAATAGCTGTTCAGGATTGCCTCGCCCTTTCGGACAAGATCCGGTCTTTATGTCTCTTGCCCATACTCTATGGCATTGAACGCATTCAGAAGCACACGCCCGATAAAACCGACCTCGGCCTTTGTGTTACTCAGACAGTCTGCCGTCTTCATGCCGGGGCTTGAGAAATATTTCAGTGGATACTGGTCAACGAACGCTCTGTCAAAATAACGGCTGAGGACAGCCTTTGCAGTCTCTGGAGTGTATTTCGTATCCACGGGAGACGGCCTCAGACTTGCGAAGGAGTTCTCCCAGACAGTCGCGACAAAATCTGACCACGAAGCGGAATGTCCCTTCCTGATTTCCCACACGAGTGTCCTTACTTCACCCTCTTCAATCCTCTCAAACGCAGTGACAGGCGGTGCGAGAGTCCGTTTTCTCAGATAGGTCTTCGGAGCCTCACGGTAAGGGAAGCCGAATACAATCTCAGCGAACGAGTCCGAATTACGGAAACCGGTGAAGCCTATGGATGTTTTCCCTCCGAGCATGACTTCACCGAAACTTTGTGGTGCAAGAGCGTCGGATACGAACTCATCGACACGCATCACAGTAAGCCAATCCCCTGTCCTCTCGTTGAACAGGCCTGTCAGAGGCGTGCTCAGGCGGTCTTCTCGAACCTGCCAGCTATCAGAAGCATGAAACGACGGAGCCGTTTCCGGAGATCTGAGATTTTTCCTGTACCAGAAACCCGGCATATAGAAAAGGCAATCCTCATGGGGAATGCCGGTTGAGATAGTCTGCCCGATGCTGTACCATGCCGTTTCATCGGCTCTGACGGTAAGTTCCAAGGTCAGGACATTGTCCTTCTCGACGACCTTACGCGCCATGCGGACAGGCAGTTTTCCGGCCGTCTTCATCTTCAGCGCTCCGTCTGCCCCGGCAACGAGGGCATATTCTTCCGACGGATTTCCCGGAGTCTTCAGCAGAATGCTCGTCCTGACATTGTCCACGGTCATCCCGGAATCCTTGTTCAAGACTCCGTATGCGCACTCTCCACTCGCGGCCACCGTGCCGCACAGGACATATACGGCAACGGAGACAGCGATGGAGCAAATGAGCCTACCAGTTCTCATCAGTCTCAAAACTATAGGCATCAACACTCGCCGGATTCATGGTTGTCGAACTTGTGCAGAAGCCCGCTTCGGTCCGAACAAAAGCAAGTCTCATTTCAGGACTTTCATATTTTTGATTATCATGTTTCATATAGATTACATTTTTGTTTTATTCAACATACTCCTCGTAAGGCAACTCCTCGATGGAGCCTCCGTAGTCAGGGTCAATAGCGACACTTGCGGCGCAAAGTCCTGTCTGGACATTTCCAAACTTGACAGACAGCTGCACATCTCCGGTGCGTCCCGCGGCAGAAACCACCTGCCAGCCCTCGTCACTCAGGACGCAGGAGACGAGTTGCTCGTCAGACGAGATCAGAGTGTATGACGATGCCGGGAGCGTGCGAAGGACATCCGTACCGTCATTCCAAAGGAGAGAGACGGCCACTCTCTTGCCGTCACCGAGAGAAATCCGGCATCCGGCTGCATAATCCGCATTGCCGAAGCGGAACGTGGACGAGACGTTGCTCACGACGGTGAACTCATTGAAGAACCCGTCCTCGCTCACCGCCTTCACGTTCTGTCGGGAAAGATGAAGATAGCCGTCCGCCCTTGTGAGATTCCCGATGCCGACGTTCAGCAGCCCGTTCTCGACGGACAGTTCTCCCGAGGCCTCCCACCCGAAGCGATGTTCCATAGTGTCGTCAGAAGAAGCCGAGAGCCTGACGGACATCCCCGGATAGGCGAACATCGTTTCCTCCACCGGAGTGCCGTCCTCCATTTTCACTATGACGTTATATCCCGGAACGGCGTTCACTTTCACGAGACAGGACGCCTTCACCCCGGAGGAGGCATTCTTCGCGACAATGTAGGCATGTCCCTGCGAAACCGCAGTCACCTTGCCTTCCGCATCCACCTTGGCGACAGACTCTTTCGTGGAAGACCACAAGATGCTGCAGTCCGTCGCCGTGGCAGGGCGGACAGTTGCCGCAAGAACGGCGCTCTGACCGGCCGTCAGTTCAAGCGAGGAGGAACTCAGTACAATATCCTCTACCGGAACATCCGTCAGCACGCTTTTCTGGCAGGAGCAGACAAGAATCGCCGTCAAGAAGGACAGCACCCCCGCAAGCCTCAATTCAGGTTTCATTTTCCGATGGGTTAATTCTGTTGATATGAACCTGCAAGCCAGCTTTCCGACGGCCGTGTGTTGCCGAGGGCATCCTTGTCTATAGCATCGATGCTCTTGAGCCAGTTGTAGAATGTCGTTCCCCATTTGAAGTGAGAATTAGAAGCGTCTGTGTTGTCGATGTCGGACGACTGCAGGATTTCCTCCATTCTGGCCTGAGACATGTTCGTGTACCTTGTTTCGTCGGTGTCCCATTCGAAAACGCAGAGAGACTCGTTCCATGTCATTTTCAGATTCCTCTTCTC
>CAVBPI010000138.1:0-1163 GCA_963596955.1 bacterium
TCTTCAGCGAGCGTTCGGCCGTAAGAAGAAGTTCGGAATCGAGGGTGCGGTAGCTGTCGATGTGAATCTGCCGGTTCTGAACATTGCCCGTGAAAGGCTCGGAGCCGCCGTCGAGGCTGAATCCTCCAGCGGCTTCCACCTCATCTATTCCGGCAATCGACGCCCGGACTCCCGTGCTCGGCTGAAGGCGGCACAGATGCAGGTTCGCACCTAAGTTCCAGCCCGAAAGATGCTCCCAGACTCCCCTGAGCGTGACGTCGTGCAGCATCCTCCTGTTCATTTTCCCGAGATTGCCCGAGCGCCTTTCTCCCGATACGACATCGACATATTCCACATAGTCGTCCGCAGGGAAATAGCAGCTGCGCCCTATCCTGAACCCGTTGCAGCTTTCAATCGAGCCGTCGCCTTCATAGATGAACGGCGCGGCATTGTAGCCGCTCTCCCCCGCGTCGTTACAGAGGGAAAAGCGGTAAATCATATCCACGGAGGCATTCTTCCAGCGTTTCGAGAGCGATGTCTGATATATCTGGCGCTGATCCACGAACCTGCGCGACGGGGCATTGACATCGGTAGGGTCGTAGCTGACGAAGGCGCCGGCCGAGAAATACCAGCCCTTTGACAGGGGTCCGCCGAGGTTTCCGTCAAACTTTATCAGCCCGTTGGTCGAGGTGCCGGCCGTGAAGATTCCCGAGAGGCGATCGGTGCCGAGGCGCGTTCCGGAATCGAGAACGACAGCAATCTCGCCCGTGCGGATGACGGCATCCACGAGGCTGATTGTGCCGTTCCTGCTGTAGGAATTGCCGCCCGCCCAATGCCAGTAGCCCTTCAGGATGCCCTGCGCGTGCTTTGTCCCGTCAATGTAGATTATGGCCCCGTTGCCGCTGTCGGGCAGGCCGATGTTGATTTCGCGCGGCACCGAGGCCGACTCCGCGTTCAGCAATGTGGTCTTGTCGTCGCCTCCCCTCTCCGGAGACGACGCAAGCATGGACACAGCCAGCAGCAAACACTCCGTCAGCGCCATCATTCCGTAATCTGTTTTTTCAGTTTCATCCTCATGTCATCCGAAATCAGGGGACTCTCCTTTTCAAGATATTCCCTGTAGGCATTCATATTTTTTCTCATCTCATCAATGTAGGCGAATATATTTTCCGGATCCTCCATAA
>CAVBPI010000138.1:1173-5781 GCA_963596955.1 bacterium
GCTTCCGGTCGGCCTTCCCCTGTTCGTTCTTATATTCTTCCGAAATGTTACGGCATCGCAGGAAAGTCTTCTGGAGTCCATAGAGTTCCGTGTCGCTCCGTCCCTCCGGAAGAGTCAGAGTCACAACAACTTCCATATCCGAAGGAATGTCCTTCAGATACACGGTCGGACACAGCCTGTAGGCTTCGTATGTCCATTGTCCGGCTTCCGGGAACCTCGACCGCGCAATTTCCGTTCCATTGACAGTCACTGCGGATGGGGTGCGGGTACACGGGAAGCGAAGCTCAAAAGAACGCCGCCCGGCCATTCCGTCGTAGGAACCCTCCCGCGGACCGATTTTCAGAGTCACGCGGTTTTCCGTCCTCATCTGGACTATCCTCGTCAGGGCAAAGTCGGTGTCATATTCCCGGCTCACCCCGTCATCCTCGTAATGTATGAGTTCACCGTCGGCTCCCGGCACCGCCGTAAGGACGAGGGTGTCGCATGAACGCTGAAGCGAACGGACGGAAGATGGGTTCATCGGGATTATGGAGCCGGCCTTCGCGAACCACGGATTCTCGTCAATCGTATATTCCGGAGAGGCCTTTGTCCCGCCTCGGTACATCGTCCCCGTAGCCATGTCGAACCAGTCATTCCCGTCCGGGAACCACATCTCTATTTTAGACAGACCGGAAACGCTGTCCGCAGGAGAGGCTATGCAGGTGGCGAGAATGTCGTCCCCGAACATGAATTCGCTCCTGAACGAGTATGCCTCCTCCGACTCGGGATGGTTGTAGTAGAGCGGATAGCACATGGCGATTCCTGTGTCATAGTTCCTCCTCGCAGCGTTGTATATATAAGGTACGAGCGCGTAGCGGAGATGGAAGGCCTCGACCATCTGAAACATATAGTCGGGAAACAGCCACGGATAGCGGAGTATGGAGGGGTGCTTGGTGGGATGAATCTTGTAGAGCGGAGAGAAAACGCCGTACTGGAGCCAGCGGGTATATCTTTCCGGATTCGTCGTGCCCTGATGCCTGTGGAACATATGTCCGCCGAGGTCGTGCCCCCAATAGCCGTAGTTCACGTTCGCGGAAGTGGCCGTAAATTCGGGCTGATATTCGAGCGATTCCCATGTGATTATGGTGTCTCCCGAGAATCCCAGCGGGTAGCGATGCGAGCCGAGTCCTCCCCAGCGGTGATAGATGAACGGACGGAGTTCGGGGTGATGCTCCCGGGCATAATTGAAGAACACGTGATTGAGCCAGAAGGTGTTTGACAGCCCCTCGTTCCAGAGCGAGGTCTTCCACTGCTGCCAATCCAGCCACCAGAAGTCATTGCCCTGTCGCTCAATGGGTTCGAGCACGGCTTCATAATAGGCATCAGCCCACTTCCTCTCGTCTATGCGGAACGGGACGGGCTCTCCGGGACGCTCCCAGCCGTAGGCCTTGCAGAAACGCCCGTAGGGTTCCTCGTAGGGCTGGATGCCCGAGGCCGGGTGGAGGTTCAGCGCGGTCTTGAGACCCGCCCTGTGCGCCCATTCAAACATATTTTCAGGCGATGGGAACAGCTCCTTCTGCCATGTGTAGCCGGTCCAGCCCTTGTTCTGTCCGAACTCGTCCTTTTCCGGAGTGTTGCTCAGCCCCCATGTCTCGTGCCAGTCCATGTCTATGACAAGGACATCGACGGGGATGTCTATCGAACGAAGCCTTGCGACTATGTCCCTCAGTTCGCTGTCGGAGTACTGCCAGTAGCGGCTCCACCAGTAGCCGAAGACATATCTCGGCGGAAGCGGGGCGGCTCCGGAGACCTTCGACCAGTCGCCCATGGCCTTGCGGTACTCGTGCCCGTAGGCGAACAGATAGAGGTCCTGACGGTTTCCCGGGAGACGCGGAGTCACCCAACCGTCATCGTCGAAAAGATAGTTCCTGCTGTCGTCAACAACCGACCACCCGTCCCGGGAGAGGAGCCCGAGTTCAAGGCTGTCCTTGGGAAGACGCCGTCCGTCGGCCTCGTCGAGCGTGCGTGCCGTCCCCATCAGGTTCCCCTCGGGAGACATTCCCGGTCGCCACACGGAGCGCTTTCCGGCGGTGGTGAACTCCACTTCAAGATTGTCCCCAGAGAAGCTTCCGTTCCCTCTGTAAGTCAGTTTCAGCGCCGATGTCTGAAGCACGAGCCGTCCATGTGCCTTATGGGTTTTGAACTCGGGAACGGGAAGCCTCCTGTTTATAATCGCGAGCGACGCGCGGTCCTCGAAGATTCCGTCCTCGCTCCATTCCATGCGAATCATCTGCGGGGTGAGCACCGTGAAGCGGGCGTTTCCGGCAGTCACCACGGCCTCCGGAGCCGCCTTAGGTTCCCCGGTCGTTTCCGGAGAGTGCCGAGAATATTCCCTCGTCCCTGCGGCAAGCGGAACGGCAAGAAACAGGGACACGACAAATAAAACTATCTTCATAATATCCTATTGATTATATCTTCTTCTCGGCATGAAATCGAGATTTTCCTTAGGAACGGACACCCACGCGCCGATTTCCGTGCGTCCGGCCTCAACCGAAAGGTCCCATTCCGGCATCTCAATCACGGCACGGCCGTTCTTCTGAGAGAACTTTATCTCCGGCCTCTCCACCTTCTCGCCGCTCTTCACGATTCTGACGGCGACGCCGGCCCAGTCAAACTCCGCCGGGAACATATATTCCCCGAAATGAGCCTTGCGCTTATGATACCTCCTGCTGGTCTGCGTCCTTTCGGCATACTCGAGAAAACAAGGCTCAAGATAACCTCCGTTGACCTCAAAGGCAAAAAACCAGAAGTCATAGCCGTATGCGGAAAGCATCAGCTCGCCCTCCTTGTTGAGTTTTTCAGTGAACTCTCCAGGGGACACTCCTATCCCGAAGCGGTCCAGCGTAGCCCGCACGTCCTTCACGCTCTCCTGCCGCCCGGTGAGATGCCACAGGTTCGGGAACTGGTTATAGACGCAGAGCGCGGACATCCCCTTCTGGTCGGTGAAGCCGTTTATGGGATTATATGTCCCGGGGATGAAGAACGTCGCCCGCGAGTTTTCGTTCAGCCCGGCCGCGCCTATGCAGTGGAGCTGCTGCCAGAAATAGTTGCCCCAGCCCGTCATGGTGCCGAGGCCCGCGTCCCTGAGCTGATGGGACTTGAAAGTGAAGGTGCGGCTGCCGGCCTTGCCTTCCATCTCAAAGGGATATTTCCTCTTGTCGCGGTATTTGAGCGCCTGTTTCGGAATGTCGTAGTCCTCCGGAGTGTTCACGATGAACGGCGAGCGGCAGTCCCCTCCCTTCTGACATTCCCGGTAGTCGCGCGAGGAGCCGACAAGGGGAAGTTTCAGGAGCGGATGCGAGGCGGCGATTTCCGAGATATATGTCTCGTCAAGAACCTCCTTCACCTGCGTTTTCATGAGCTTGTCGCCGCAGTGGCGATACACGTTCAGAAGGGATGTGAAATCGACGTCGTCGTAATGCGTTGACATGAACTCGCCGAAAGAATTGACCCGCCAGTTGTCGTAAAGCTTTGTCCATGAGGACTGAAGCATCCGCCGGAATCTTTCGTCCCCCGTTCTCCACGCTATGAAGGAATATGCCTCCACAACCATGCAGGCGGGATTGCTGTACTCTATATCAGAGCGGTTTATCGGAAAGACCTCCTCGGAGAACCGTCTGGTGGCAGCCACGGCAAGCCGTTCGCAGGCTTCGGTAAATTCGCGTCTCATGCCCTCGGACATCCTGTCCTGAAAGTCCCAGAGAGGGCCGTAGAAGTTCGGAATGGCGAAAAGCGGCATATTCAGATCCCTGTTCGGTCCGCCCTTGACCCAGCCCCAGCAGCCGTAGTTGCGGGACTCCGCGTCCTTCTCCTGGTCTTCGAGCACGCAGAGCAGCAACGCCTCCGCCTCGGAGCAGGCCTCGGGTGTCCCCTGTCCGAACAGGTCAATGGCCTTCAGGACGGCCTGCGTGGTCGATTTTCCCTTTGGTATGGCTGATTCCTGCGCATGAAGGCCGCTCAGGCACAGCACGCAGACAATGACAAGTGAGATTGCTTTCTTCATTCCTTTATTTTTGAGGATTTATCCAGTATTTCGTCTCATATCCGGCTCCTACCTGCTCCGGCAGCGAGGCCGACTTAGGGAAACGGTGTTCCGTCGGCCGGCATTCGCCGAAGAGTTCGTCCTGCACGCTTATCTTCGCTTCGCAGGTGCCTCCGTTGCCGGTGAACTTCGACTTGGGGCCGTAGGACATGACATAGTCGCCGACCTTGTTGGAGTATGTTTCGGTGACGCTGTAGGATGCGTCCGCAGGACAGGTCTGAAGGACATTCGTAAGGTACATATTCTTCACCGAGGCCGAATGGTGGAAGATGCAGCCGGTGAAGGTCGCGCTGTGGAGAGTCGTGACATCGACAATTCCCTGCGCACCGCTTCCCGGGCCGATGTCGAAGGAGGAGCAGCGGCTGAAGCTGATGTCAAGGGCATCGAAACTGTAGTTAGGATGGTAGAGTCCGACGAGAGCCCCGCGCTTGGCAAGGCGCGTGACATTCTCGGCAAAGGCATCGGTCGAGCCTTCGGCAAGCGTTGCAGGAGCAAATACGCAGTCGTTGAAAGTCAGACTGCCGAGA
>CAVBPI010000138.1:5791-6602 GCA_963596955.1 bacterium
GATGCAGTTGTCGAAGCGCATCGCCTTGGGAACGGCACGGGCGGCCTCGAACTCGGTGAAGATGCCGTAGGAGGCGCAGCTGTTCAGGAGCGTGCAGTCCTCGAAGAGAAATTCCGCCTCGCCGTGGGTGCCGCCTGAGACGCCGGCAAAGAGAGGCCGGGTGGTCTGGAAGGCGGAGAGCGTCACGTTGCGCAGCAGGACATCGCCCTCAAAGGTCCAGAGGAAGGCTCCCTTGCCGTTAATCTTGAACACGGGCTGGTTCGCGTTGCGCCAGCGGCCTATGATTATCCTGCCCCGTCCGATTGTCCTCGCGGCGGCAGTGGCCTTATAGGCGGTCTCGCTGTTGTCGATGAAGAGGAGCCCTCCGTCCTGCTCGTCGTCAAAAGGCTTCGCGAGGAAGCTCCAGCTTATTTCGGACATCTTCATAATCCTCGCCTTCGGATAGTCGGCCCTGTTCAGTCTGCGGCCGCCTATGAATATGTCCTTTCCGTTGTACCACAGGGAGTAGAAGTCGTTTTCGTCGAGAGGGAGCCTCGTCTCGCAGGAGACCTTAGGGCTGTAGGCCGACTCGCCGCCGTTTCCGTTGAAGGACTTGACGGAAAATTCATATCTGAAGCCGCTCTCAAGTCCGCCTACGGTCACGGAAGTATGTTCCGTCTTTCCGCAGTCAACAATTTCGCCGTCCCCGTAGGCAATAAGCCAGGAATAGCCCTCGGCTCCGCTCACTTCCTGCCAGCTGAAGCTTAGGGCAGGCTCGTCGGAGGCGGACGAGGCAGTAATCCCGACGGGAGTCCCGGGAGACTCCGGAACG
>CAVBPI010000139.1:0-5514 GCA_963596955.1 bacterium
TCCAATTCAATCATCGAGATTGTCGTTGCCGTGCTGGTGTTCATCTTCGCGGGATTCATCGCCAACATCGCGGTCAAGCTCATTGGTCTTATGCTGCTCGTTTCGGGAATCTATCAGATTATAGCCCTGATGAGCGCGGAGAGGGTGTCCCGCTTCGGATTCTGGTTCTTCATCCTGCCGTTCATAGAGGCCATCGGAGGCGGCATACTCATGTTCGCCTCGCAGCTCTTCACCAATGTGGTCGGTCTCATAGTCGGAATCGCCCTCATAGTTTCGGGACTTTCGGAGTTCTTCTCGTCGATTAAGATTTTCCGCATACAGAAGAAGTTCGTCTCGGACACGAAGACCGAGGAGCAGCAGGACGCCGAGGTGAAGACCGTCGAGGATGGAGAAAACAAGTGATTATCACTGGAGGACGGGGCGATTATGATTCCACGCGACACGGTAGAGCGCATCCTGGACGTTGCCCAGATTGTTGATGTGGTCGGCGATTTCGTCGATCTGAAGCGTCGTGGGGCAAACTGGACCGCGTGCTGTCCGTTTCATAACGAGAAGACCCCGTCGTTCTATGTCTCTCCGGCCAAGGGCATCTACAAGTGCTTCGGATGCGGAAAGGCGGGGTCGGCAGTGGATTTCGTGATGGAACATGAGAGCATGACCTTTCCGGAGGCCATCCGCTATCTCGGCCAGAAGTACCACATCGAGGTGAACGAAGAGGAGGAGACCGCCGAGGACCTTGCCCGGAAACAGCACAAGGACAGCCTCTACATAGTCTCGAAGTTTGCTGCGGAATTCTTTCAGAAGTCGCTCCATACCCCTATGGGACAGGCGATTGCGTATCAGTATTTCCATGGGAAGCGCAAGCTCGACGACTCCACCATCGAGAAGTACGGGCTCGGATGGGCGCCGCAGTCGCGCGACGAGCTGAGCCGTGCGGCGAGGGATGCCGGATATAAGGAGGACTACCTCGTGGAGACGGGGCTGAGCATACGCCGCGACGACGGTTCCCTTGTTGACAGGTTCTTCGACAGGGTCATATTCCCGATACATTCAGTCACCGGACAGGTCATCGCCTTCGGAGGACGTACTCTCAAGACTGACAAGAGCGTTGCGAAGTACGTCAATTCCCCGGAGACGGAGATATATGTCAAGAACCGCTCGCTCTACGGGATTTATTTCGCGAAGAACGAGATTGCAAGGCAGCGCAAGTGCATACTCGTCGAGGGCTATCTCGACGTTCTGTCCATGCACCAGCTCGGAATCCTGAACGTGGTGGCTTCGAGCGGAACCTCGCTCACGACCGGGCAGGTGGCCCTGATAAAGCGCTTCGCAGACGACGTGACCATCATCTACGACGGTGACAGCGCCGGAATCCATGCTGCCCTGCGCGGAATCGGCCTTGTGCTCCGCGGCGGGCTGAATGTGCGCGTGGTGCTGCTTCCCGACGGGGAGGACCCGGACTCGTTCGCCTGCTCGCACACTCTGGCGGAGGTTCAGGACTACATCGCCGCGCATGAGCAGGACTTCATCGGCTTCATGACGGATATGCTTCTCGGCGAGGCCGGGAACGACCCTCTGAAAAGGGCTTCGCTGATTAACGAGGTGGCGGACACGATTGCACTGATTCCGGACCAGATAGTCCGGGCGATGTATGTCCAGGCGTGCTCGGCAAAGTTCGGCACGGAGGAGGGGATACTCTACGACAGGGTGAGGCAGTCCCGCGAGGCCATGCTTGTGGCGGAGAAAAAGCAGCAGGAAAGGGAGGCGGCAAGGGAGTCCGCCGCGGCTGAAGGTCCGGATGCCCCGGAGCGGGAGCCTGAGCCTCAGCGGACGGAACAGCCTCAGGTTACGGCGGGAGCTGCGCAGATGCATGAGGAGGAGCCTTTCACGGCTTCCGGCGAGCGTGAGCTGCTTTGCTTCCTGCTTGAGTACGGTGAATGCGAGCTGAAGTTCGACAAGGACTCCCCGTTCAGGACGGATGAGGTTCCCACGGTCGCCGACTTCATACTCAACACCTTGGACGACAACGGGATGGTCTTTCACAACACGATGTATGCCCGTGTTCTGGAGCAATATACGAAGTTCTATGACGACGGTCTCCAGCAGAGCAGGATTCTTGCCCGACTGCGTGACAGCGCGGACCCGCAGATAAGTGCCGTGACGCGCGACCTGCTTGTCGATAAGTACAACCTGACGGTGAAGAATTTTGAGAACTCGCTGACCTCGGCCGAGACGATGCTGGTGACCTATGTCCCCAAGTCGCTGATAAAGCTGCAGCTGCTCAATGTAGAGCTTGAGCTCAAGGCTCTCCAGAAGGAACTTGTGACGACTCAGGATTCCGGAAAGATGGAGGAACTGATGCGGAAGATTACGGAACTCAGCAGGATGAAGTCGTCCCTCGCGTCGGAATTCCGGAAATAGGAGGGGACGGATATTCCGTTGATATATAATGATATATGAAAAATGAAGAAATATAGAAATATCGAAATATGGAAAACAAGGATTACAGGAGACAGTTGGTGACTTGTGCGCTCCCTTATGCGAACGGTCCCGTTCATATCGGCCATCTCGCCGGAGTTTATGTTCCCGCGGACATATATGTCAGGTATCAGAGGCTTCGCGGACAGGACGTGCTTTTCATCTGCGGCTCGGACGAGCACGGCGTTCCGATTACCATCCAGGCAAAGAAGGAGGGCGTGACTCCGCAGGACGTCGTTGACAGATACCATTCCCTCATCAAGGCGTCGTTCGCGGGGCTCGGAATCAATTTCGACATATATTCCCGCACAACGTCCAAGGTTCACGAGAAGACAGCGTCGGATTTTTTCAGAAAGCTTTATGACGACGGCAAGTTCATCGTCAGGGAAAGCGAGCAGTACTACGATGAGGAGGCCAAGACCTTCCTTGCCGACCGCTACATCGTGGGAACCTGCCCGCGCTGCGGTGCCGAGGGGGCATACGGTGACCAGTGCGAGAAGTGCGGCGCGACCCTCAGTCCGGACGAGCTCATCAACCCGAGGTCTGCCCTGAGCGGCTCGCCGCTTGTGAAGAAGCCGACCAAGCACTGGTATCTGCCTCTGAACGAGTATGAAAGCTGGCTGTCGGAGTGGATTCTGGACGGGCACAAGGAGTGGAAGACCAATGTCTATGGACAGTGCAAGAGCTGGATTGACGGCGGGCTTCAGCCGCGTGCCGTGAGCCGTGACCTTGACTGGGGCGTTCCTGTGCCGGTCGAGGGGGCGGAGGGCAAGGTCCTCTATGTGTGGTTCGACGCGCCGATAGGATATGTCTCCAATACGAAGGAGCTCCTTCCGCAGTCGTGGGAGAAATGGTGGAAGTCGGAGGACACGAAGCTCGTGCATTTCATCGGCAAGGACAACATCGTGTTCCACTGCATCGTGTTCCCGTCCATGCTCAAGGCCCACGGCGGCTACATCCTTCCGGACAATGTCCCGGCAAATGAGTTCCTGAACCTTGAGGGCAACAAGATTTCGACCTCGAAGGGCTGGGCCGTGTGGCTGAACGAGTATCTGGAGCAGTTCCCGGGACAGGAGGACGTGCTCCGCTATGTGCTCTGCGCCAACGCTCCTGAGACCAAGGACAACGACTTCTCGTGGAAGGATTTCCAGGCACGCAACAACAGCGAGCTCGTGGCGATTTTCGGAAACTTCGTGAACAGGGCCGTGGTGCTCACCCACAAGTATTTCGGTGGCAAGGTGCCTGCGGACCTGAAGCCGGAAGCGATTGACCGCGAGACGCTTGCGCAGATTCCGGCTATTGCCGCGGAAATTGAGTCCAACATCGAGCAGTACCGTTTCCGCGAGGCGCTCAAGGCCGCGATGAACCTTGCCCGGCTTGGAAACAAGTACCTTACCGACACCGAGCCGTGGAAGGTCGCCAAGACAGACATGGACAGGACGGCGTCGATTCTCAATGTCTCGCTCCAGATTTGCGCCGCGCTTGCGCTTGCCTTCGAGCCGTTCCTCCCGTTCTCGGCCGAGAAGCTCCGCCGGATTCTTCGTGTGGGCATCATCGCCGGCACGGACCACCGCGCGGGCGAGGAGGGCACCTGCGGCGAGAACATCTTCACTCCGTCCGAGGCCGCCGCGCTCCACACCGTCGATTCTCTGAGCAGCGCATCTGAGGTGACGGCCTACCCGATTGCCCTTTCCTGGAGCGACCTCGTTTCCGAGCGCATTCTTCCTGAGGGGCATGAACTCGGCGAGGCCGAGCTGCTGTTCTCGAAGATTGAGGACGAGGTTGTCGATGCGCAGATAGCCCGCCTTGACGCCATAAGGGCGGAGCACGAGGCGGCCGCTGCCGAGGCTGCCGCGAAGGAAGCCGCCGCGAAGGTCGAGGCTCAGAAGCCCGAGTGCTCCTTCGAGGATTTCGAGAAGATGGACATCAGGACGGCGACCGTGCTTGAGGCGGAGAGGGTTCCTAAGACCGACAAGCTGCTCAAGCTGACGATAGACACGGGCATTGACAGGCGCACGATTGTTTCCGGCATAGCGGAGTACTATTCTCCTGAGGATATGCTCGGCAAGCAGATTTGCATTCTCGCCAACCTCGCTCCCCGCAAGATTCGCGGCATCGAGTCCAAGGGAATGATTCTGATGGCGCGTCAGGGCGACGGCAAGATGCGGTTCATCACGCCTGCCGAGGTACTGGCCAATGGTGCGCAGATAGGATAAAATGTCCCGTTGTCATTTCGAGCGAAGCGAGAAATCTTCAATACTGATAGGCCTATTGTATGATACAGTATAATAAGGACATAAATAATACCTTCGGGATGAAGGTGCGGGCGGCGGCATACGCCGAATGGGGAAGTGAGGCCGCGCTGCGGGAACTGCTGAAGGACAGTTCCCTGCCGCGTCCTTTTCTCTTTGTCGGAGCCGGAAGCAACCTGCTGTTCACCGGAGACTTCCCCGGTACTGTCCTGCATTCGGCCATGAAGGGCATCCGGAGCCTGTCGGATGCGGACGCCGTCCCAGCTGCCTCCGTCTCCTGTCACTCCGGTCATTCCGTGCCTGAGGGCTCTGGTTCTGGTGAAGTCATCTCTGATGTCATTGTTGAGGTTGGCTCGGGAGTCGTGTTCGACGACTTTTGCGCATGGGCTGCGGAGCGCAGTCTCTGGGGTGTCGAAAACCTTTCGCACATCCCCGGAGAGGTCGGCGCGAGCGCTGTTCAGAATGTCGGGGCATACGGCGTTGAGGCGAAGGACGTGATTGTCCGCGTGAACTGTCTGGAGCTCTCGACCGGCGCCTCCGTCACTTTTGACAATTCCGAATGCGGCTACGGCTACCGCGCATCCAATTTCAAGACCGTCTGGAAAGGCCTCTACGCCGTCACTTCGGTAGTGTTCCGCCTTTCGTCAGTCCCGGCTCCGCATCTCGACTACGGTCATCTCCGCTCCGCAGTTGAAGCCGCACAAAGCCCCCTCGCCTCAGTTCGGGGTGACGGCAGCACGGCATATTCCGGCCAGGCTTCTCATGCGGACTGTCCTTGTCATTT
>CAVBPI010000139.1:5524-5996 GCA_963596955.1 bacterium
ATCTGTAACCCCGTCCCTCATCCGTGAGGTGGTGACAGAAATCCGCCGTCAGAAACTCCCCGAGCCGTCAGAGTTCGGTTCTGCCGGAAGCTTCTTCAAGAACTCGGTGATTCCGCAAGAGCATTTCGACCGCATTCTCAAGGACTTCCGGCAAGCAAACGGCCCCGAAGCCACTGTTCCTCACTATGTCGTGGAGCAGCCGGGCGAAGCGGCTCCCATGATCAAGGTCCCGGCGGCCTGGCTGATTGAACAGTGCGGCTGGAAAGGCCGGCAGGCCGGCAATGTCGCCTGTTATTTCAGGCAGCCGCTCGTCATCGTGAACCTCACCGGCAACGCCACCCCGCAGGAGGTGATTGACCTCGAAAACTCAGTCATCTCTTCCGTCCGCGACCGTTTCGGCGTGACGCTCTCTCCTGAGGTAGAACACATCTGACGCCAGAATTGCACCGTCAATCGTGCAACTTTTGCCAAA
>CAVBPI010000139.1:6006-6579 GCA_963596955.1 bacterium
TATTTGCGTCAAATGATAGTTTTATGGATACGCTGTTTTCTACATATCGCCAGTATCTGGAGCTGACTCCAATGTCTTTTTTCCGTGATTTTCATGACCGGATCAATTGGAAGTGCCGCATCATAGGTGTTCTGGGACAGAAAGGTGTCGGAAAATCAACCCTTCTCCTTCAGCATATCAAAAAATGTGAGGATGTGGACACGACACTTTACGTCACCGCTGATGACATTTATTTCTCGGCTCACACTCTGGTTGACACGGCAAAAAAGTTCTATGCTGAGGGAGGCAGGGCGTTGTATATAGACGAAATTCACAAGTATCGTGGCTGGAGTACGGAGATAAAAATGATGTATGACCAGCTTCCTCTGCTCCGCGTCGTGTATTCGGGGAGTTCAATCCTTGATTTAAGAAAGGGAGGGGCGGATCTCAGCCGCAGGGTCATTGAATACAAACTGCCGGTGTGGTCGTTCCGGGAGTATCTTAACCTCCGAATGGGCTGGAACCTGAAGCCGGCGACGCTGAAGGAGATTCTTAATGGAAAGGTTGATTATCCATACGGAGAACATCGTCCTC
>CAVBPI010000140.1:0-6575 GCA_963596955.1 bacterium
GTGAGATGTGTGCCAAGTTCACGGCTGAGCATCCTGGCGTTTGAGCCTGTTATGATGATTTTGTTGCCTTCGTTATACAGACGACGCACGTAACGCTCCCAACCTTCGATGTTCTGAATCTCGTCGAAATAATATGTGTGCTGCTCGCCGAACAATTCAAAGAAACACTCCTGAAGGGTCTGGAAATCCTCAAGTCTGAAATTAGCGAGACGTTCGTCGTCGAAGTTGAAGAAAAAATCCTTTTCCTGAAGGCGGTCTCTGAGTTGCTGCATCAGGACAGATTTTCCGCAGCGGCGTATGCCGGACAGAATCAGAATCTCCGTAGTCCTGAGCCATTCATCCGCTATATGACGCTGAACATAAACTCTGTCCGACGAATGCAGCATTTCCTGCTGCTCAAGTATTATCTGCTTCAGCAAATCTTTCATATACACCTATTTGTTCAAAGACAACTTTTCCAACGAGATGCAATTCTCCTCAACAAAGGTATATATAAAAGAATTTATCTACAAGTATTATCCACAAAATCGTTCATTACAAACGAACGATTTACACAAAAACCATTCGTTAAAAATGAACGATTTTACCAATAACCATTCATCCACACTGAATGGTTCTCCGACCACTGCCCCGTGGAACTGGTGTTACAGTCTGCTTGACTCCTCGAAGGAGCCGACGTTGCTGCGAGGGGTGACGGCGCGGCCGAAGGTGTAGGTGAAGCCGAGGGAGACTCCGCGGCTGGAAGCGCGGCTTTTCATCTTCATGGTCTCGACGGCTCCGTCCCAGATACTGAGGTTCTGGTTCATTGAGCGGAATATGTCATCGACCCTCAGCGTGAGGTTGGCGCGGCCGTCGAGGAAGGACTTGCTGAGGGAGGCGTTGAGTGACCACATGCCCGCGATGGTGAAATAGCCGGCGGTCATCGGGGTCATGCCCCAGCCGTCTATGCTGAACTTGAACTCCTTAGGGAGATAGAACGTCGTCGAGGCATAGCCGTTGAACGAGTGTGAAGACTTGTTGAAATCGGAGAATGCCACGAGGTCCGGGTTCTGATAGGCCTTGAAATTCGAAAACATATAGTTCGCGTTGAGCGTGAGCGTCCACCACTTCGTGAGCTTCTGTTCCGAAAGAGAGAGGGCGAGATATGCCATCTGCTGAACGCCGGCGTTGCTGTAACGGTATTCCATGATGCCGAGAGACTTGTCGTAAATCGGAACTTGCTGGTCGCTGTAATTCTTCTGATGACTGTAGCCCGCCGTAAGGGTAAGGTTGCTGAAGAACACGGTGGAGAGCGTCAGATTGTGCGAATAGCTCGGCTTGAGCTCCGGGTCGCCGACAGACCATGTGGTAGGGTTCATATAGTTACGGAAAGGGTTGAGCTGCCAGTACTTAGGACGGTTCAGACGATAGGAGTAGTTCAGCGACAGGATGGCTTTCTGGGACGGCATCCAGGTCAGAAAGACATTCGGGAAAACGTCGAAATAGTTCTTGCCGCTGCGCCGGTTCTCCGACTTCCAGTCTCCGCGCGGAACGGTGTATTCGCCGCGGAGTCCGACCTGCGCGTTCCATTTGTCAGAGAATGCCTTGGAGAGATTCGCGTAGAGGGCATATATCTGTTCGGAGTATGTGAAGTCGTTGCGTGCCGAGAGGTCTCCTACCTGTTCCTCGGGAGCCGCCGGATCCCATTTGTAAGTAGCATAGCGATTGTCCGTGACTGACACCGCCGCCTTTGCCCCGGCCTCCACACGCCCGGTGTTATTCCAGAGATTCTGCGAAAAATCGACACGCAGTGACCAGATGTTTGCCCTGCGGAAAGTGGAGTCGTTCAGACCGTCATTCGGGAACGGGTCGGCGGAACCGGAGACAATCTGCTCGTCACGGTATTTCTGAGCATCGGAGGAAAGAGCCGTGTAGATGTTGCGCTGCCCGTCACTGCCGTCGCTCCGCGTGTGGTTGTAGTCGGCATTCACAGTCAGTTCCTGCGAGAGGGACTCGTCGAACGTGTGCGTATAGTTAAGGTTTGCGGAATACTGCCGGGTATGAAACATCTCGAACGCGCGGCTCTCGCGGCTCGTGTATGGCTCAGAATCGTCGAACTTCCGAAAGTCATCTATAGTCGCCGTGTTCGGCACATCGTAGCCGCTGTTGTTCAGATTGACCTTGGCTATCGCGCCGAGAATATCGCTGTCTGAAATCCGTATATCCTCCGAAAGCATTATCTGATGCCCCGCAAAGCGGCTTTTCGCATTGTTGACTGTCCTCAGCAGGGATTCGTATGATTCCCCGTAGCGCTTGTCCTCGATGACTTCGTCATAGTAGGGATAGATGTAGCCGTTGTAGCTGAGATTGGTGTTGGTGACGTCGCCCTTATAGCCGAGACGCACGCTGCCGTCGCCCGTGCCGTGAACCTTAGGCTCCCACCTGAGCTGACCGTTGCCGCTCACCGAGCCGTTGAAGCCTCGCAGGAGTCCCCGCTTGGTCTTGATGTTGATGATTCCGCCGGCGCCCTCGGCGTCATACTTCGAGGACGGGGCGGACATTACCTCAATCTTGTCGATTGCCGTTCCGGAAGACCCCTTGAGGTAGGCCTGGAGTTCCTTTCCGGACATATTGGAAGGCTTGCCGTCAAGCCACACGGTGACGGACTTGCCGTTGAGCTGGATGTTGCCGTCCTTGTCGAAGGTCACTCCCGGCGCGGCACGGAGCACGTCGGTGGCATTCCCGGTCTTTGCGGCGGCCAGCTCCGAAACATTCATCACAATCTTGTCGAAACGGTGTTCGAGCAGGGGACGCTTGCCGACGACCTTCGCGCTCTGAAGCATCTGCGTGTCCGGAACGAGGCCGACCGCAGGGACTTCCCCTCCGGTCACTCCCTCCAGCGACACAGAAGCGTCCTTATAGCCCACGAGCGAGAACTCCACCCGGCAGCCCCCGGCCGACGGGACAGCCAGCACATAGACACCCGTCGAGTCCGTAGTTGTCGCCGCGATGAGGGCCGAGGCACTGTCCCGCAGCGCCACGGTCACGAATTCAAGGCCGCGTCCGTTCTCCGAGTCAGTGACCCGCCCGGTAAGCTTTCTGTCGTCAAAGCCGCGATGCGGCGCCGCATAAGCCAGCGCCCCCGCAGTTACCGCCAACATCAATAGTATTGTGACAAATTTCAATCTCATAAACTTTTTAAATTATTGTTGGCAGGGGCAAAGAAAACACCTTTTATTTGCCCCGTATCCCATATTTTGCCAGAATTTTGCAAATAGGCTCCGCAACCGACTCCGCCCAGAGCTGATAGCCGTAGTCCCCCGGATGAGTGCCGTCAACGGAAGTCTCGTGGTTCGAGGCGCTCGCGTTGGTAGTCTCCACATAATAGACATTCTTGTAGCGGCGGCAGGCCTCGCGCATCATCTGCTTTGCCATCTCCATCTTCTTGTACTCGTTCTCGTCAACGATGTCGTTGAAATTGCGCTTCTCACGGTAAATCGTCTTCTGGAAAATGAGCGGAGTGTTCGGATGCTTTGCCTGAATTATCTCGATGAACTTGAAGAGACGGTCGTGAATCATCTCCGGAGAAGGGTTCGAGAAGGCGTCGAACACAAACGCGTCAACGTCGGCGTCCGCGAGAGCCTGCGCGAAATAGGTCTGGAGCTTGCTGTTGCCTGAGCACCCGAGGCTGAGGAACTGGAGTCCCGTCATGCGCGAAAGCTGTGCCGGATAGGCCATTCCCGGGCGTGAGGTGCTGATTCCGTGAGTGTAGCTGGAACCGAAGATTGCGATGCGGTGGCGGAACGGATTCTCGGACGGGCGGATTTTATAGCCCTGCTCGACGCCGATTTTCAGTTCGTTCAGGGAGCTGATGAGCGGAAGATAGAGCAGGCACTTGATTTTACCCTTTGAACAGTTGTCAAGAAGAACCTTGACCTCGCCGCTCTTCCCTGCCGGAGAGGCGGCCGCCCACTTCCAGTCCTTGCCGTCCTTGATGTAGAGGTCAAAACCGCAGCGTGAAATAGGTCCGGTAGTACCCTCGCCTGAGATTATGCCATAGGTCGGGCATACCGATATGGCCGGAGAGTCCGTCTCGAACGCTACCGCGATTCCTGAGCTCATGGTCACCTGACGAAGTTCGGACTTGGTGAATCCGCTGTGATAGACCGCCGTGTCCAGACGATGATATGGATTCGGAGTGTCCGGGAAAAGTTTGCCGACACGCGTAAGGTCCTTGGCCTCAACGAAATCCCAGTCCCTTGCGGAAAGGCCGATGGAGAATGAAAGGCTCAAGACGAGAGCCGCGATGATGATGTAAAGATTCTTTTTCATAATTATATGGTATATATTTAATTATCAATATTTTTTATCATTTTCTCAAGGTTTCGGAAACATACGACGCGAATCCGGTGACGGCCATCATGACGGACTGTGATTCGTGGGATATGGTTGCGAATATGATTCCCAGCTCAAAGGGAAGGTCATAGACGGTGCTCAGCGCGAGAGCGACGATGTAGTGGAACGCGCCGAATCCTCCGGGTACCGGGACGACCCATCCGAGACTGCCGGCGAGCATGAGGAAGAGGGCATCCACGGCAGAAAGGGAGTCCAGCAGCGGAACCGCGCGGAGGGACGTGTAGCTCATGAGGAAATACATGACCCAAATCAGGACCGTATAGCCTAAAAATTTCCACCAGTCCTTCATCCTGAAGCAGCTCACGACCCCGTCCCAAATTCCCCGGCAGAAGCCGCAAAGTTTTCCGGCAATGGCGTTCCTGTTTCTGTAATGTATTATCAAAAAGGCCATTGCGGCAATGACAAGAACCGCAGCCGCAACAATCCACCACAGGCTGAAATTGACGCTCCGGGAAAGCGGGGTCCACATCTTGTCAAGGAAGAATGCGCCGAACTCCTCCGCCTTGAACGCAAGGAACACGATGAGTATCAGCAACATGACTATCATGTCAAAACTCCTCTCCGTGACGACGGTCCCCAAAACCCTGTCATACGACGCCTTCCCGTCCCTCGAATCCTTGGACACGACGCCGCAGCGCACGAACTCCCCTATTCTCGGGAACACGAAATTGGCGAGATAGCCTATGTTCACGGCATTGAATGTCGTGAGATGCCCCGTCCGCTCATCGACAGGAAGCAGGATTTCGCGCCAGCGCTCGCTCCTGAACCAGTTTGAGAGCACGCCGACGAGTATGCTCGCGCCGACCCACCACCAGCGGCAGCCGGAGAGGCTCGTGACAAATTCGCCCCAGTTCACCTTCCTGAAACAGAAATACATGAGCACTGCCGCCACGGAAAGCGACAGCAGGTACTTTATCATGTTTTTCAGTTTCGACGACATATATCGGCACATTGAATCATTCTGACAAAGTTACCGATTTTTTCGCTATCTTTGTCGTTTGTATTCTTGAAATTTACGGAAAATATGAAATCTATCCTCGGCATAGGAAATGCCCTCACAGACATTCTCGCGGTCCTCCCGGACGACTCGTTCCTCAACGAATATCACATTCCGCGCGGAAGTATGCAGCACGTCGATAAGGAAACCGGAGACCGTATCCTGAAGAGACTCAAGCCATTGGGAGTTCAGTATGTGGCCGGAGGCTCAGCCGCGAACACGATTACGGGCACGGCAATCTTCGGAATGCGCTCGGCCTTCATCGGCAAAATCGGTGACGACGACCTCGGGCATCTTTTCAAGAGCGACCAGGAACAGTACGGAATCAAGTCCATCCTTCTCAAGGGCAAGAACCCGTCAGGGAGGGCGATGGTGCTGATTACGGCGCCTAATGCGGAGAGAACCTTCGCGGACTACATGGGAGCGGCGCTGGAGCTTGTGCCGGAGGATTTGAAGCCGGAGTATTTCAAGGGATACGACTATTTCCACATCGAGGGCTATCTCGTGCAAAATCAGGCTCTTATCCGCAAGGCCGTGGAGATGGCGAAAGAGGCCGGCTGCATAATCTCCATTGACATGGCATCATACAATGTCGTCGAGTCGAACGAGGCGTTCCTGCACGACATCGTGGAGAATTATGTTGACATCGTGTTCGCGAACGAGACGGAGGCCAAGGCCTTCACGAAACTGGAGCCGCGCGAGGCCCTGAATGAAATCGCGTCGCACGGAAAGACGGCCGTCGTGAAAATCGGAAAGAACGGCTCGATGGTAAAGAAAGGCAATGATTATCACTACATTGAGGCATGGCCTGCCGATCCCATTGACGCCACCGGAGCGGGCGACACCTATGCTGCGGGCTTCCTCTACGCCCACTCGCTCGGGATGCCCCTCAAGGTATGCGGGGAAATAGGCTCCATCATCGCGGCGAAGGTGGTCGAGGTCATCGGGACGAAGATTGACATCCCGAGATGGAAGGCGGCGAAGAAGGAAATCAAGGCGCTGATTGCCGAGACGCGCTCGACTATGAAGATACAGTAGGCTAAGTTTATGGGATTCGTCACAAATCTTGCCGTCAGGCACCAGCTGAAAAAGCACGGTTTCAGCGGAGAGCACGCCTTCGTCCCGCTTTCACGCGTGAGGCAGACGGTGATTCTGTTCGATGTGGAGGACGTGGAATTTGATG
>CAVBPI010000141.1:0-3129 GCA_963596955.1 bacterium
GATGAAAAACCGTTTGTCGCGCCTTGTAGGCATTTCTTTTTCGATTTTCTGCCTTGCAGCGGTCTCTGCAAGGGCTTTTGACCCAAGTATGTCACCGAAGAAACCCTCGCTCGGAAAGATTCGTGTCGAGTGGGAGGATGCAAAACTTCTTGCAAAGGGCGGTTATGCCCGTGTGCATCGCCTGAACGACGGGAGGTATATGGCCGTTTATTCGCGCGGCGGGGACGGATGCTTCAAGTTCAGCCCTGACGGATGGACCGGATGGTCGGCGCAGCGCCCGGCGATGGTCCACAGCGACTACGAGTCGGCGGTTCCGGTCATGGTCTCCAATGCCGAGTTCGCGCAGCTCAGCGGGAACAACCCTCATCATCCTGGCCGTATAATCTATGCCGGCAACATCCGTCCGCTTGAAAACAGAAGTTCGCGTACTCCTTTCACGATTGCGATAGTCACCTCTGACGACGCGGGAAAGACATGGAGCGGAATCCGCGATGTCTATAAGTCCAAGACCTGGGACAAGGACGTGCTGCGCGGGTGCTATGAGCCGTGCGTGCTCGAACTTCCGGACGGGACCGTGCAGATTTATTTCGCCGACGAAACTCCATATTATGAGAGGCGCCTGCCCTACCAGAACATCTCCGTCATCGAGTCCAAGGACGGCGGCGACACCTGGGGACCTGCCCGCATCGTGTGCTACAATGAAAAATTCCGCGACGGAATGCCTGTGGCGATGATTTACGGCGACTGGATATATGTCGCGATTGAGGCGAACGGACAGAACGTGAAGTTTCATCCGCAGATTGTGTGCACCAAAATCTCCGACAACTGGAAAACACCGGTCTATGGGGCGTCGGTGAACCGTTTCGACCCGTTCCGCACTTCGATGGAGAGCGCGTACATCTATTCCGGGGCACCTTATATAATAAAGACAGACAACTACTTCGTGATATGCTACCAGTCGTCCGAGGGGGCGCTGGAGCCGACGACGAAAAATTCCGTAATGGAGATGGCCGTGTGCAGGATTGATGAGATGAAGGGACATGAGTTCCTGACCATGAGGGAGCGCATCCGTCCGTTTGACATCGACCAGACCCGCGACAACGGGCTGTGGAACTCGCTCTGCGACCTCGGGAATGACACCATACTTGCCGTCACGCAGCTGAGCGGAAGCATATATATAAGGAAAGGAAAGATTGTGACTGAGTAAAATGTCATTTCGACGGCGCGAAGAATTGTGTGCTGTCATTTCGATGGAGCGAAGCGAACGGAGAAATCTTTTTGCTTGAGGGGTATGCGCAAAGATTTCTCACTTCGTTCGAAATGACAAGGGGTGTTCGAAATGACAGGGGATGTTTGAAATGACAGTGAGCATTCGAAATGACAAATGAGTGTTTGAAATGACAGCATGGAGTGTTTATATGATATAAATGGGAAATGATATATACCATAATAAGATAATATGAAAACTGAATAATTGTAATATGAAAAACGGAATAAGCTCAATAATTATTCTGGCGGCTGCAATGGCGGTCGCAGCCTGCTCCGGAGAGCCTCAGCCGAGCCGTCAGCCGGAGCCTGAGCCTGAAATGAAGACTGTCTTTGCGGCATCGACCGCCGGAGCGGAGACAAAGACTGCCATCGGCGAAAAGGCCGACAGAAAATACCCGGTGCTCTGGTCCGAGGGAGACCGCATATCGGTTAACGGCATTGCATCGGAGGCTCTGACTGCCGAAGAGGCGGGGCGGAACAAGGCAAACTTTACGGTAAAGGGCGAAATGCCGGCAGCGCCATACACTGCAATATATCCGTCTTCGGCGCGGGTGTCTGATAACTCAGTGAAGTTCGTGTCAGCACAGACACCCGCCGAGGCCGGTTTTGACCCCGCTGCGGCAGTCATGGCCGTGCAGAGTTCAGAAGAGCAACTTAATTTCCACCATCTTGCCGCCTACCTGCGGGTTACGGTGACCTATCCGGCGAACTGTACGCGCCGTGCGACCAAGGCCGTGTTCTGCGGCAATGACTCGGAGGATGTTGCAGGGGAGTTCGGCGTCAGCTTCGACGAAAGCGGCGTACCTGTGCTCGGGGCCGTTAATGGAACCGGCGAGAAGAGCATGACTGTCACTGCACCAGAGGGAACCGGAACGGCAGCGGGCACTGCCGGACTGACGAATTTCTGCATCGCGATGCCTGCGCGGACTTTTGATAAAGGTTTCAGGCTTGAGTTCTCCGATGCCAAGGGAGTCTTTCTCAAGGCCGAGACCGCTTCAAGCGTGGTAGTTAAGCAGGGCGTGATTCTGAATGCTCCCGAACTGACTTTTACCGCGCTTGACAACACGACCTCCGACCTTGAAGAGGTAGAGGCTGGGCAGCTCAGGATTGTCTGGGATACGCCGGTGGCGATTGATGCAAATGGGGGCACTTATGTGCGTGTTCATCGATTGAATGACGGACGTCTCATGGCGACTTATACGTCGGGCAATGCCGGGCAGGTGCGATTCAGCAGCAACAACGGTAATACTTGGACAGAAAAGACTACCATTCTTCCGGCATATCCGGAAAATGGGCTGACATACCGTATGGATAATGTCGAGTTCGCGCAATTGAGTTCGTCAAATCCATATAAGCCGGGACGAATTATATATGCTGTAAATGAACGTGGGTTTTATAAAGAAAATGCTACAACAAATGTCTTTAAGACCCCATATTATATCTCAGTCTGCACTTCAGATGATAATGGCGTAAGTAGGAGTGAACTCACGCGGATTTACACATCTGCGACTTCAGTAGGATGCTATGAGCCGTTTATTCTTGAACTTCCTGACGGGACGGTTCAGATTTATTTTGCGGATGAAATGGCGACGGGTAATCCTCCGTATCAGAAAATCCGGGTAATGGAATCAAAGGATGGCGGTGAAACTTGGGGTAATCTTCGTGATGTATGCTATACGGAGACACGCAGGGATGGTATGCCTACTGCGATGCTGTATAATGACAACATTTATCTCGCTATTGAGCATTATGCCGTTGATGGTGAACAACTTCATCCGCAGGTCGTCTATAATCCTGTTCTAGGAAACTGGGAGAATACGGTTTATACGTCTTCTCCATATCGTTTTGACCCGTTTGAGA
>CAVBPI010000141.1:3139-6556 GCA_963596955.1 bacterium
GCTCCATACATAGCGCAGACGGACAATTATTTTGTCATTGCCTATCAGACGGTGGATGAAAGCAAGTATAGTAATGAAGAAATCGCGAAAAAACATCGCTGTATGGAGGTGCAGATTTGCCCTAAATCCGAGATGACCGGAGATAAATTCGAGGGAAAGATGCGTGTAAAGATGCAAATTCCGGAAGGCGACGGAGTCAAGACCGGCATAAACTGGCCTGCCATCTGTCCGCTTGGAGGTGACGAGTTCCTTGCGCTCTATGAATTGCATGATATAGCTACAGGGAAACTTCAAGTCAATGCTGTCCGCGGACGCATAACCACCAGCACGCCGGAGTTCGAATGATGCCTGTCCAGTCTCCAAGTAAAATGTGCTGTCATTTTTGAGTGATATGTTTCTGTCATTCCGAGTGAAACGCGCGCTGTCATTCCGAGTGAAACGAGGAATCTTTATGCTTGGGGATTGTTGCACAAAGATCTCTCACTTTGTTCGAGATGACAGCGAAAAGATTCGAGATGACAGTGGAAAATCGAGAATACGGTTGCGGTGGAGTGGAATGGAATGCAATGCAATATTAGAATGATAGATGTAAAGTATTAGATGATAGAAGACTGAATAATAATAGATGAAGATAAATACCTTCATAAAAATCCTTGTGGCGGCATTGATGCTGTCCCTCGCCCTGCCGGAAACGGCACAGGGGGGGGCAGGACATTATAAGTTCACCCACCTGACAACCGCGAATAGCGGCTTGTCCTACGACGGGGTGAGCCGCATCATGCAGGACTCGCGGGGCTTCATCTGGATTGGGACCTATCATGGGCTGAACCGCTACGACGGGAGGCGCTTCGATGTCTTCACGGCCGACGACCTCGGACTCACGACCGACTACATCAACTGCTTCGCCGAGGACCGCGACGGGAACATCTGGGTCGGCACCGACAACGGCGTGAGCTGCTACAACTACGTCCTCGACCGCTTTGAACCCCTCACCCGTGCCGCCGACAGCGGGGAGACCATCCGCAACAAGGTGACCTTCATCACATCGGACGGCGACAGGCAGATATGGATGCTCGTGAACGACCAGGGCGTGTTTGCATACGACACGAAATATTCCCACCTTCACCACATAAGCTACGACAGTCTCGGCGTTTCCGGATTCAGGAAGATGCTCGTCTCGCATCACAGCGGCGTGTGGCTTTCCCGCTACCATTCCGCCCTATACCATTCGCCTTCGGGGCTTAGGGACAGCGGCGTGATTGAACCTTTCCCGGACGGCGGCTGGTTCGACGGAGATGAGATTGAAGGGATATACGAGGGCGCTGACGGACAGGTCTATGTGGCGAGCACGCTTCACGGAATCAGCGAGATAGACCCCGTGTCCGGCTCTATACGCGGCCTTTTCCGCCTGCCTGAGGGCACCGTTCTGCTCGACAGCTTCTTCGAGAGGCAGAGGTGGCTCTGGCTCACTACGACCGACGGCGTGTGGAGATACGACCTCATGGGAACGGGCGTCCGTCGGATTGAAAGGGACGCGGCGGACCGGTTCTCCCTTTCCGGAAACTATGTCACCTGCGCCTTCGTCGATGACGGCGGCGGCGTGTGGCTCGGCACCAAGGACGGCGGAGTCAACTGGTCCGGACTTGCACAGACCAACTTCCGCAAGCACTACACGGCTTCCGGTGCCTCGCTTGAGGGCTGCATCGTGAGCGGCTTTGCAGAAGAATCCCCGTCGAGGGTCTGGGTCACGACCGAACAGGCCGGGCTTCTTCTCTGGAATCCAGAAACCTCCGATGTGAAGCGCGTCTCCACTGAGGGCATTCCCGCGACGGTATGCTCCCCGTGCATTGACGGAAACTATCTCTGGTTCGGTTCGCTGCACGGACTCTACAGACTGGACACCCGGACCCATACTCTGAAATCCTACGGCGTGCTCCGGAAAAAGAGCGGCCGCAACGACCCCAAGGTCTATCTTGTGCACAGGACCAAAGGCGGGGACATATATGCCGGAACTACACTCGGACTTTCCGTATATGACAGAGAAAATGACCGTTTCGAGGATACGGGAATATTCGAGGGCGTGTTCGTGACCTCGATGGACGAAGACGCTGAGGGAAACCTGTGGCTCTCGTCATTCGCGTCGGGAATATATCGCTGGAACCCATCAAACGGTGAAATCCTCCACCTCTCGTATGGCGACGGGCTTCCTGACAACAAGGTGGCGTCCATTCATGTCGATGCCGGCGGGCGTGTCTGGGCGATAGGGTTCAGCCACGGATTTTCCGAATATATCCCCGAAACCGGCAAATTCTCGACCTACGACAGCTCGCGCTTCCCATCCCTTCCGTCGGACGTGTTCTTCCGAGGCGTCGAGGACAGGAGCGGCTGCCTCTGGCTGGCCTCCGATTCCGGTCTCGTCCAGTTCAATCTGGAAACCTCCGGCCTGCGTCTTTACACGGAAATCGAGGGACTGCTTGACACCAAGCTCACCAACAGCGCCCTGCGGCTCTCCTCAGGCGAACTCTGCTTCGGCTCCGACAACGGATTCATAAGCTTCTCCCCTAAGAGGCTGCGCACCGGCGGACATCCCGACATCATCATCTCGCGCCTTCATGTCGGCGATGCGGCAGTCAAGACCGATGACAACCTCGACCTGCTGGACGACATAAGGCTCGACCATGACCAGAACTCCTTCGGCTTCGACTTTTCCGTTCCGGATATGTCGGCGGCGTCGTCATCGTGGCTCCAGTGCCGTCTGAAAGGATATGACGCGCAGTGGAGGGACATCTCCGTGTCGCGCTCGGCATTTTGGTACAGCGTCCCGGCGGGCACATATACCCTCGAACTCCGTTCATCTACCTCGTCGTCCGAATGGCATGATGCCCATGTCCCTCTGAAAATCGTCATCAGGCCTCCGTTCTGGGCATCCTCCTGGGGCATCACTCTGATTGTACTCATCGCTCTCCTGATTGCGGCGGCGGTTTTCCTCGCGGTGCACCACAATGTCGAGCGCAGGAGCCGCCAGATGGAGATTGACTACCGCCGCTCGAAGGAGGAAGAGGTCTTCCGCGAGAAGATTAACACAGTCTCCCAGATTGTGGGACTGCCGAAGAAGGATCAGGATTTCCTTGCCGAGTTTGACGGGATTGTCCGGGAGAATCTTTCCAACGCATTGCTTTCCAATGAGATAATCGCCGAGAAGATGGCCGTCAGCCCTTCAACCCTTGTGCGTCGCATCCGCCGTTTGCTCGACACCTCGCCGAACAATTATGTCCGGAACCTGCGCCTTGTGGTGGCCGCCGAGATGCTGCGCGAGCCTCACGGAAACAACATCTCGGAGATATGCTATGCGGTGGGATTCTCGAATGTCTCCTATTTCGCCAAGTGCTTCAGGGAAATGTATGGGAAAACGCCGAC
>CAVBPI010000142.1:0-6478 GCA_963596955.1 bacterium
ATGTATATTTATACGCCCGATTTGTTATGCATATTTTCTCTCGTATGGCAACTGTTTTGAATAATATGCCGCCGCATTCAAATCGGATTTTCTGCCATTTGGGTGCAATGTCAGGGAAAATAATTAAAAATATTTGATATGAACAAAAAAATGATGTGGACAATCGCCGCAGTGCTTTGTGTGCTTCCGACTTACGCCGGTGCGCAGCAGGTTCTGACTCTTGACGAGTGCAGGCAGATGGCGGTCGAGAACAACAATTCGCTGAAGACGGCGGAACAGAAAATCAAGGTTGCGGGGTATGACAGGAACATCGCCCTCGCCAACTATTTCCCTAAGATTACGGCTACCGGAGCGTATATGTACACCAGCCGTGACTGGAAACTCATCAGCGACGACCAGGCAAAGGAGATTCAGAATGCCGGAACCGTGCTTCAGGATGACGTTACCAACAAGGTTCTGGGGCTGATTTCCGACCCGGACGTGTTCAACAAGTACATGACCGACCCGGCGTTCCAGAAGATAATCAACGGCCTTAAGGCGACGGACATCGCCACTCCTATCAACGCGATAGGTCAGCACATCACGGATGCCCTGACGCTCGATATGCACAATCTGTGCGGCGCGGTGGTTTCGGTTCAGCAGCCGGTGTTCATGGGCGGCAAGATTGTGGCTTCCAACCAGATGGCGAAATATGCCGAGGAACTGGCCAAGTCGCAGTATGACACGGAGCACGCGCAGGTTCTCGCTGACATCGAGCAGGCCTACTGGCAGATTGTCTCCATCGCCGCAAAGAAGACCCTCGCCGAGAATTACGCCGACCTTCTCCGTCAGATGGGGAAGGATGTCGATGCGCTCGTCGCCGAAGGGTTTGCGACTCCTTCTGACGCGCTGACAATCAAGGTGAAGACCAATGAGGCCGAGATGCTTCTCACGAAGGCCACCAACGGACTGGTGCTCGCGAAGATGCTTCTCTGCAAGGAGTGCGGGCTTCCGCTTGACAGTCAGATTACTCTCGCGGACGAGAATCTGGACGCGATTCCGGTCCCTGAAATGAGCCCGGTGATTTCTGACGAGGAGGTCTATGCGGCAAGGCCTGAAATCAGAAGCCTTGACCTGGCGAAGAAAATCTATGACAAGAAAGTTGCCGTGGTGCGTGCCGACGGTCTCCCGACAGTGGCTGTGATGGCGAACTACGCGGTGACTAACCCGAATGTCTTCAACGGCTTCCAGAACAAGTTCGGCGGCTTCTTCTCCGCCGGTGTTGTGGTGAACGTGCCTATTTTCCACGGCACCGAGGCCATCCAGAAAACGAAGAAGGCCAAGGCCGAGGCTGCTCTGACCCAGTACAGGCTCGACGACGCGAAGGAGATGATTTCCCTTCAGGTCGCGCAGCTCCGTCAGCAGCAGGGCGAGGCTCTTGAGAAACTTACGACTGCCGAGAGCAACCTTGCGAATGCGGAGGAGAACCTTCGCGTGGCCACCGCAGGATGGAACGAGGGCATGATTGCCTCTAATGTGGTGCTTCAGGCGCAGACGGCCTGGCTGCAGGCACATTCCGAGTACATCGAGACCGGCGTTGAGCTGCAGATGTGTTCTGTAAATTTGGCGAAAGCCGAAGGCAGACTGTAATGACTGTCTAAAAAGCGAATTGCTGCGTTACGCTCAACTTTTTAATCCTCACAACCACAAGGTTGCTCCGGTTAAAAAGATTTCGCAAGCCTTGCACTTCATCTTTTTATACAATCATTACCTAATAAATAGGAACTTGATAAAAATAGAAAATAATAAAAATACAATACAATGGAAAAGACTCAGAAAAAAGGCAACCTGCTTCTTGGAATCATCGTTCTGGTTGCACTCATCGCAGCTGTGGCTGTGCTTGGTATCATCTTCTCAAAGCCTAAGGAAGCCGTCATTCAGGGCGAGGCAGAGGCTGCCGAATACCGCATCTCCGGAAAGGTTCCGGGACGTATCGAGGCGTTCTATGCCGCAGAGGGCGACATGGTTCACAAGGGAGACACCCTCGTTCTCATAGACTCTCCTGAAGTACGCGCAAAGCTCGCGCAGGCAAACGCGGCATACGCTGCGGCTGCCGCCCAGCGCAACAAGGCGAACACCGGTGCACGCAAGGAAGAGATTGCCGGAGCATACGAAATCTGGCAGAAGGCCCTCGTCGGCAAGGACATTGCGAAGAAGACTCTCGACCGTGCCACAAGGCTTCACGAGCAGAATGTTATCAGTGACCAGAAGTTTGACGAGGCCACTGCGCAGTACAATGCCGCCGCAGCGACTGCCGAGGCCGCAAAGTCCCAGTATGACATGGCCGTGAAGGGCGCCCGCGAAGAGGACAAGGCCGCTGCCATAGCTCTGGTTGACAGGGCGAACGGCGCCGTGATGGAGGTTAAGTCCTATCTTTCGGAGCTTAAGCTCACCTCTCCGGTCGACGGCGTCATTTCCGCACGCTACCCTCATGTCGGAGAGCTTGTCGGAACCGGTTCCCCGATCATGACGGTGACTGACCTTTCTGACATGTGGTTCACTTTCAACATCCGCGAGGACAAGCTCCACAGCATGAAGTCCGGCGACAAGCTCCGTCTCAGCATTCCTGCTCTCGACGGCAAGGAAATCGATGCAACGGTGACCTACATCGCCGCACGCGAGTCCTACGCCACCTGGCGGGCAACAAAGGAGACTGACCAGTACGACGCGAAGACCTTCGAGGTGAGGGCTGTTCCGACGACTCCTGTCGATGGACTTCGCCCAGGCATGACAGCTATTGTTGTAAAGTAATTTAATCCTGAACCAGACTTTTGATTGCAATGAAAGATAATGCGTTTTTGAAAGTTATGCGGCGTGAGTTCGGGATTATACGCCGCAAACCTGTCTATCTGCTCGGATCGGTGGTTATGATGGCTGTCTGCTGTCTTTTCTACCTGACATTCTTCAAGGCCGGACTCCCTGAAAAACTGCCGATCGGAGTGGTTGACATGGACAATTCGTCCCTGTCCCGCAACTTCTGCAGTCAGCTCGACGCGACGCAGCTCGGCAAGGTCGTCCATTTCGACAGCTTTTCCGAGGCCCGCGACGCGATGCAGACCGGTGAGGTGGCTTCCGTATGCGTGATACCGAAGAACATGGCGGCGGATGTCTATGCGAACCGTCAGCCGACGTTCACATACTACGTCAACTCGCTCTATATGATTGCCGGCGCGCTGAGCTACAAGGATGTGCTCACGATGGTGACCCTCACGGGAGGAGCCGTGCAGCGGGAAGTGTTCCGCGCCAAGGGTCTCTCCGACGGCGAGATTATGGGAATGATACAGCCGATTACGATTGACGAGCACCATATCGGGAACCCGATGACGAACTACAGCATATACCTTAACAACATCATCCTTCCCGGACTGCTCTGCCTGAGCATCGTCTTCGTTCTGATTTACGCTCTCGGCTCCGAGCTCCGCTACGGCACGTCGAAGGAACTGATGGAGACGGCAAACGGCTCGTTCGCGGCGGCCCTGTTCGGAAAACTGACCCCTTATACGCTGGTTTATCTCCTTATGGGACTGACGCTTGACCTGCTGATGTACGGCGTGTGCAAGTTCCCTGTCGCGGGGAGCGTGGGCAACATGATGCTGCTCATGGTGGTGTTCATCCTTGCCTGCGAGGCCGTGGCGGTGACGATTGTGGGCCTGCTTCCGACACTGAGGTTCGCTCTCAGCATCGCGGCTCTGTTCACGATTCTCGGATTCTCGTTCTCAGGATTCACGTTCCCGGTTGAGGCCATGCCGAAGGCAATTCAGGGCATCGCGGTCCTCTTCCCGCTGCGCTTCTACTATCTGGCATACGTCCAGGAGGCGATTTTCGGCACGGGACTCGGCGACTGGTGGCCATACTTGGTCTGCCTTCTCCTCTTCCTCATCGGCCCGCTGTGTGTCAGCGGACGTCTCAAGAGGGCGTGGGTGAACCAGAACTACGAGAGATAGAAATATGACGATATGCCGAAATGTGACATATCATTGATATATAGGAATATACAATTATGTTAAAAGAACTTAAACGCATATTTGCGGATTCATACGTCCTCATCATCTTCCTTCTCGGAGGCCTGCTCTATCCGGTCATATATGGCCTGATTTACTGCAAGGGCACGGTCGATGAGATGCCGGTTGCGGTGGTCGATTTGAGCCAGAGCAGTGACAGTCGTCGTTTCGTTCAGAAACTGGACGCGACGAGGGAGGTTGATGTGGCATATAAGTGCGTATCCATGGCCGAGGCCCGGCAGCTGCTTGAGGAAAGGAAAGTCCACGGCATCGTGCTCTTCCCGGAGGACTACGGCGACAGGCTCGCCAAGATGGAGCAGGCGACTGTCTCCACATACGCGGACATGGCCAGCTTCCTCTACTACAAGAACATAACTATGGCCGTGAATCACGTCATGATTGACGAGCTCCGCACGATAGGTTCGTCCCGCCTCGCGATGACAGGACTTACCGATGCCGCAATCTCACAGATGGTCAATGCCATTCCTGCAGAGGAGAACGTGCCGTTCAACACGAATTATTCGTTCCTGATTTTCTTCCTCTCCGCGGCGCTTCTTCTGGTCATCCAGCAGACCATGTTCTTCGGAGTGAGCGTGATGAACGGTTCGATGCGCGAGGGCAACGCCACCCATGACGGCTCGCTCCTCGGCAGGGCGGCTGCCTACACGGTGATTTATCTCGCCATTGCGGTCTGGTGCCTTATGGTCGTTCCGGCTCTGTTCGGGATGCCTCAGAGAGGTCAGGTCTGGAGCCTTCTCGCGCTGATTTTCTTCTTCGTCATCGACTGCGTGGCGTTCAGCTTCACCTTCAGCCGCTTCATCCGCCACAGGGAGACGGTCTTCGTGGAACTCCTCTTCGTGTCTTCCATCTGCCTCTTCCTCAGCGGCACCATCTGGCCGGTAAGCTCCATGTCGCCGTTCTGGAAAGCCGTCTCATGGATTTTCCCATCGACTTTCGGCATCCAGGGCTTCCATGCCATCAACAACGCCGCCGCCACGCTCCCGATGATTCGTCCGCAGCTCATAGGCCTGATTTCCCAGTTCGCCTTCTACAGCATCACGGCCTTCATCATGGACTACCGCGAGCGCAACCACTATGCTTCCCGCCTCCACGAGCTGATGGAGAAGCGCCACCGTCTCATAGCCGCCCGCATCGAGGCCCGCTTCGGCTCCGGCAGCTCCGCCGAAGTCGCCGAGTAGCGCAATTCATACTGAACTTCAATCGGGACACACCGCTCAACCGGCCCTGTGTCCCGATTTTTTTTTGAACATTTTCTTGGAAAAGTTGCAGAAAACCCACGAAAATACCTTGGAAAAGTTGCAGAAGATGCATATATTTGCCTTGGAAAAGTTGCAATAGCTATGCTTAACAGAAAGATTGACAGCGAAATAGAGAAGCACTTCGCTTCCACAAAGAAAGCTTTGTTCCTTACGGGGGCAAGACAGGTAGGAAAGACATATGCTGTCAGGAAATATGCACGACAGCATGAGCTGCGTCTGGTGGAGATGAATTTTCTTCTTCAGCCGGAAGCCATCTCCGCCATCAAGGGCGCAGGGGACGTAAGGGAGTTGAAACTAAGGATTTCAGCTTATGCAAGGGAAGAGCTTCTGCCCGGAAAGACTTTGATATTCTTTGATGAGGTTCAGGAATATGCCGACATAATGACATGGGTGAAGGGGCTTGTGGATGACGGTGACTATCTGTATGCCCTCAGCGGCTCTCTTCTTGGAGTGGAGATGAAGGACGTTCGTTCCGTCCCCGTGGGGTATATGTCGGAATATCAGATGTATCCGTTGGATTTCGAGGAATTTGTCACCGCTGCCGGACTTCCTGGGAATGTTCTGGACTCGTTGCGTGAGTGCTGGAAAGAAAGAACACCGGTGGATGAGTTCGTCCATAAGAAGATGATGCAGCTGTTCAGGCTTTATCTGATTGTCGGCGGAATGCCCGCTGCGGTGCAGGCGTATGTGAGCACTAATAACATTCAGAATGTTGTCAAGGCACAGAAAGATATTCTGAGGCTGTACAAGATGGATATAGCCCGTTATGACAGGGATGAGCGGAAAAAACTCTATATAAACGAAGTCTTTGACATAATTCCGTCTGAACTCAATGCCAAAAACAAGAGGTTCATTCTGAAACGCCTGAACGAACACATGACGTTCAGCCGTCATAAGAACGACTTTATCTGGCTTAAGGATGCCGACATGGCTCTGCCGACCTACAATGTGGAGGAACCGACGGCTCCGTTGAAGCTGAATGAACAGAGAAACCTTTTCAAGCTGTTTCAGAATGATGTCGGCCTGTTGTCCTGCCAGTATTCGTCAGGGGGCATACAACTGAAAATTCTGAAGGGGGAGGTAAACATTAACTATGGTGCCGTGTTTGAGAATGCCGTCGCTCAGGAACTGCACGCGCATGATTGGAATCTGTACTAT
>CAVBPI010000143.1:0-3673 GCA_963596955.1 bacterium
GTCTTATGGTTCAGCACATGTCCTGTCGCATCGTGACCGGCGGCTGTCGTATTGCCCTCAAAAAGACAGGCATTGAAGAAAAGTTCTGACCTAAGATTCTCGAAGTCGTAGTTTCCGCAGGTTGCCACACAGCCTATGTACCCCTTGTCGCCGTTGTTCAGAAACTTGCATCTGTTGGCGTGAAGATAGCCTTTCTGGAGCGCGATTGCGGAGCCGCCTCCGTAATACTCATTAGGATTTGCGGACTCGTTCCTGTTGTTTTCAAAGATGCAGTCCGTAAGATTTACCCTCGCGGCACCCTTTGCATGGGCAGCCCGCTGTGCGTCAGTGTTCGTGTTCCGGAAACTGTCGGTAAGGAAAAGCGCGGCTCCCATTTTCTCTGCAGAAGCATCGCAGGCACCGTTGAAGAAAGCATCACAGAAAGTGATTCCGTCGATGTTCAGACGGGCGCGGTCCTTAACGGTGAGAATGTGGTATTTGCCGTCTCCGGAGAACTTGGTTTCGTTGGCGCTGACATTCCTCTCGGTGCCGCCGTCAGCGGGATAACCGCCGAGGAGCGTGACAGTGCAGTAGCTTTCGCCGTTGCCGCCTGCGAAATTCACCTCAAGACCGTTTGTCGTGTCGTCGCCAAGCACGTATGTACCCGCTCCGAGGTGGAAAGTCGAGCCCTTGTAAGTCCAGATTTGAAGATACTTGGCAATCGGCAGGTTCTTGTCGTCACCGGTCTTCACGGAGAGAGCGGACACGAACTCGTCACGCCCCATAGCGTTTGCCCAGTCCTTCCCGTCCTTTGTTCCCGCGCCGGAGACCGTCACATAGAAATCCTTCTGGAACTTGCCGTCAATCTTGCCTATGTTCAGTATTTTCGGAGACGAAAGGTCAGTCTCCTTCCTGTAGAGGCAGGCCGGGTCGTCAAAGAAGTTGCAGTTGAGGGCAAAGCCCGAGGCATAGTCGGCAGGGAGCAGCGAGAGGTAGTGCTTGCCTGCGGTGAGCCGCGTGACTTTGTTCAAGTCCAAAGTATTGGCGGTTTCCGAAGGAGTTCCGAACGCCACGCTTCCGTCCGGATTGAATGATACCGGAAGCGTTCCTCTCACAGCCTGAAAATCCAATGCCATGAGCTGCGGGCGGTCAAGTGAGGTGAATTTCTTGACATCCTCTATCTCAAAGGCCAATATCGAGGCCACATTTCTGAAAAGGAGCGATTTCTCTGCAAGAGTGGTCTTGGCGACACAAAAATGCGCATCCTTGAAGGCAGTGGTGAGGGCATGCTGGTCAATTGTGACCGGAACGGAGACATTGCCCTGCTCGTCCTTTGTCAAGGCCGTGCAGGCCGTTGAAGGATAGACGACATAGATGTCCGTCGCATTTGTCGGAACCACAGCCGTGAAGACCGTCGTGGCTCCCGAATGCGAAGCCGAGGCCTCCACGGCGAACTGCCTGGACTCCTCTCCATCAAGGTAGTATCCCATAATGCTGATTTTGTCGCCCTCTTCCCAAAGAATGGAGGCGCTGCCGTCAGCGATTTCGCCGAGCGTCGTCTTTGTGATTGTCGTCGTGAAATCCACGCTCACGCCCTCGTAACTCCCGGAAGGAACATTGTCAGGTTCCGCCGTCTCCTCAATGTCCTTGTTACAGGAAAGAGGCAGGACCATTGCCGCTGCAAGCAGCGGAAGGAAGATTCTGTTTTGTTTCATAATGCAGTCAGTTATAGTTATTTATTGTATCTTATCGCGAAGTAGTTAATATTGTTCTGTGCCGTGCCGGCCACAAAGTCCGTGTTGTCGTAGCCATAGCCGTCGGAGCCCTTGGAATTGGCCGGGAATATGCGGATATAGACGTTTTCCTTGTCGAGTATCTCTAAAGGAAGAGAAAAGTTAATCTGCTTGTGACCGGTACATTGGTTCAGGAGAGTGTTGGCGAAATAGACGATGTCCGGAACGGTGAAGACCGCACCGATGTCGATCCAGTCAGAGACTGAATCCATGTCACCGGTAAGCGACCACTGAGCCTTCCAGTACCTCGGAGAGACCGGGCGTCCGTTATTCTGCTGGATGTTCATGATGCTGAGCTGCATCGAGATGCAGTCTGTAACTATGTCTTTTGTGGAGAAATTCACCAGCCAGGCCTCGTACTGGCCTCCGCCCGGTCTCTTGTACCATTGGGTACTTGTCCAGGAAATCGCGGCATCGACATCGGAAGAGCGCCCCTTTCCGTCCTTGTTGGTGTTGCTGTCAAGTATGCCGTAGTTCGTGCCGTCCTCCAGAATGATGCCGAAGCCGTTGATGTTACCGCAGTTGTTCTTTCCGCACGGACCGAGGTAGGAATGGTCAGCGTATGGCCAGGCCTTGGTGTGATAGCCGTTCTTCGTGTACCAATAGGATGCCCGCGTGTGGGTGAACCAGCCGTTGCTCCCATAGGTCGGATACCAGCGTCCCTCAGGATTCACCTCGCCGGGATGATTGATGTAGCGGTACTCTGTCAGCAGGGCGGAGAAACTGTCGTCAAACAACTTGTCAAGGGCTATGTCCGACCTTGAAAGATGCCTTATCTGATAGCGGCCGATATTGCCGCATTCGCTTTCCACATACGAGTCATTGTCATTGAACGGTCTGTACTTCTCGTGCACGATGATGCCGCTGACCTTTCCGCTGCCATACGGGAGCATTTCCCCGGTGCGTCTGTAGGGGCAGGTCATGTTGGTGAACATATACAGGCTTGAGCCCTCGATGTCCCGGAGGAGAACCGGGTATTTTGCAAGCTTGTTGGCACCATAAAGAATTGTATAGCCCTCGTTGACCGGAGTGAGCGAACCTTTCCTCACCGGTATCTCGCAGTCAAGCAGGCTGACCCGCGTATAGATGTCACTGTCCATGAGTTCAGAAATGTGCAGTTCCTTGACCGGTATCTCTGAAGGGCTGACAGATTCGGATGAAATCATCATCGCGGAGGTGACTCCCGTAATCTCATATCTATCCGGAGCGGTGCGCCTCCCGAGAGAGGCGCCGTCAAGAAGCAGGGTCACTTTTGTGTTCTCCTCGAACAGGTTCTCGTCAGGAGAGACCGTGCACAGACGGAACCCGTACTTTCCGTCAAGGCTCTCAAGATAGACCGTCGTCTCGTTGCTGTCGTAGTCGATGTATCCCATCTCCTCCATAAGACATTCACCGGCATTTCCGTTCTTTGAGCCCACCACATAGCCCGTAATCGAGTACGGCTCCACTATGGTCGAAGGCTCATCCGTAGCCATCTGACGGATTTCCTCAAAGCTTTTCCGTAAGGACATTTCGCCCGAGGCCGCCATCTGGGTAATCTGCAAAGTCTTTGTCTGAGCCACGCCCCAACCGTCCGTCCATTTGACGAAGACCCTTGCGCGCCGCACGGCCCCGCTGTCGTTCTTCAGTGTCCTTACCACGATTTCATTGTCTGCAAACGCACAGGACTCTATCCAGTCGGCGCCACCTATATACTTGACCGTAAAGTCTATCTTCCGGTTGTTCGAATCGAGCGTGACCGGCACGATGCAATCTCCTCCTCCCTCGGAAACGACTGCACTCGTTTTCTGTAAAAGAAATGTTTCCTCAAGCAGTCCGGACTGCAGGACGCTCAGGGTGTCCCGCCGAGTCCGCGTGGAGAAGAGCAGCCGTGCCATTCTCGGATAGCCGTCGTTATACAT
>CAVBPI010000143.1:3683-6455 GCA_963596955.1 bacterium
GAACTGTCCAGAAGCCTGAACCACCCGCAGTCGTCCATCACGGAAATGTCGCAGTGCCTGTTGCAGAAGAGCCTTACGGCCGACACGCCCTCGTCTTCGGAAAGCGTGACCGTCTTCTGCTTCAGACCGAGTTCATCTATGCCGATATATTCGGCGTCATCTAAAATGTCGCATGATGCCGCGATGGAAAGTGCGGCAAGAATGAACAGTGTCTTTCTCATATTCATAGCAATTAATCATCATTGTGCCGGCTGTCTGACAGTCACCCATGTGGAAATGGTCTCCCCTTCTCCGTCAGTATGTGACAGCACTATGTCAGCGCCGCGTTCTGTTCCGCTACCGTTCGGGAGAACAGCGACCGTCACCTCATCTAATGTAACATCCGAAACTTCAAGCCAACCGGCAAAGGCCTCATCATGATAGCGTATGTCAACGGCGACGTCCGCAATGTCATCGAAAAGATTCGAGTTCAGGGCATATTTCATCGTGCCGCCGGAGACCGGTATTTCTTCGGAAGAAGAGACGAACTGCAGCACAGGATCCGTCTGACCGGCAGCCTGCACCATAAACACGGTGTCCCTCACTCCTGCGGCCTCGAAAGCGACGCCCACTTTTCTCGCCCTTCCGAAATTCTCGCTGTAGCAGAAATGCACCTGACTGCAGCCGTGGTCTGAAAGCCTGTCCAATCCGGCCCAAGTCACCCTTGAAGTAAGCGACACGCTCCAGTCAGTGTTGCTATAGACAATCACGGGAGTGTCCCCGGCAGATTTTGTCAGTTTAGTAAGGCGCGAAATGAGCCCGAGCGGGCGTTCATACTCCGCCTTTTTCTGACACGATGCCGCGACAACGGCAAACAGCACCGCAAGTGTCACTCTAAAATATCGTTTCATATTTCTACAATCCATATTTAGCATATTCATCATTGTCAAGGATTCCGCCGGAGGCACGCACCTGCTCGTCCGGAATCGGATAGTATTCGTGGCAAGGGAGGATGTTCTCCTGAACGAGCGAATAAGTGTTGTAGAGGAGAGTATATTCATACCATTTCCCCCATCTCACCAGATCGAACTTGCGCTGGAACTCACCGAACAGTTCACGCCCCCGCTCCTTGCGTATTTCCTCAATCAGTCTCACGTATGACTTGAACGCGCCGTATCCCGAGGCGCCGGCACGGCTGCGCGCCGCATCGTAACGCTCAATCGCCTTGTCGTACTCGCCTGTCTCACAATAGCATTCGGCGGCCATCAAGACAGCATCGGCATATCTGAACACAGGGTAGTTATTGCTGTCTTTCGCCGCATACATGTTGAAACACCAGAACTTCGGACCCATCCATGTCCGTGAGAAACTGTGTCCGTTCCATGATGCGACCATGTTCATGTCGCGCCTGTCGTCACTCACGTTGGCAGGCATGACTGTTCCTGTCATGTAGGCGGTAGGTCTGACCGGGCTCCAGCAGACGGCCTGGGTGCCGAGTTCCGGGATGTCGACATTGTCGTAGGTGCAGGTGCCCAGAATTCTCGGATACGGCATCAGGGCCGATGCACAGTTGGACGAACAATCTGTTCCTCCGGGCACATATTCATGCTGTATCTCGAAAATTACCTCTGCCGTATTCTTTCTGCTGAACCATATATCCTCAAGCGGATAGCGGCTCAAGTCAGCGTAAATGTCATCCAGACGGGAAATGGCGGCAAGTGCCCTGTCCCAGTCCCTGTTCCACATGGACATCTTGGCCATGAGCATCCAGCCGACCGCCGCGCCCATTCTGCCCCCGTCCGCATCCACTGTCCTTACCTGCGGAAGATCCGGCAAGCATGCCTCAAGTTCCTCAATAAGGGAGGATCTCGTCACAGCCGCATCCATACGGGGCAGCGCCGCTACCCTCTGCACGTCGTCTTCTGTTCTGATGTAATCCCTGTAGAACGGGACATTGCCGAAAAAGCTGGTGAGAATGTAGTAGTAGAACGCCCTCGCCACCTTTGCCTCCGCAATGAGCGGAGCCTTTTCCTTCGCCGTAAGCGGCGAATTTTCTATGCCGTGGACACAGGAATTTGCATTCCTTACGCCGATATAGCACTGCTGCCAGACAGTGGTTCCGCAGCCGCATCCCGCAGGACTTATCATGAGCTTGGCGTCATACTGGGCGGAATTATTCGCTGAAGCGAGGTCGGTCACGGCCTCCGTCGCCATGAGGAAGGTGAATGAATATATGCTCCTGAGCGGTATATAGCATCCGTTCAGAGCCGCGATGCACTGTTCCTCATTCTGATAGAACTCATCCGGACGCACCACCGAGCCTCCCTTTTCCGTAAGGCAGGACGAGAGGACGAAGAACAGCAGGGGTAAAAACGCAATTCTTGTTATGGTATTTTTCATCTTTCTAATATTTCAGTTGAATCGAGAATATCACTGTACGCGGTTTCGGATAGGCTCCGAGGTCCATACGGCGGATTGTGCCGCTGTCAGAGCTGTTGGACACGTCCGGGTCGAAGCCGTTGTACCTTTTCCACAGATAGAGGTTCTCCCCGGAAAGCGACAAGGCAATTTCCCTGATGACCTTCGAGCCCCTTATGTTGAAATTGTAGCCGAGGGACAGGCTCTTGAGCCGGAGATAGGAAGCGTCATGGATTATGCGGTCGCTGTGCATATCCGCGCCGTCGGTCACGCCGGCACGTGGCAGCCAGCCGTCAGGGTTCTTGACAGGATGCCAGGCATTGACCATGTAGCGGTACTGGTTCGTCCTGCTTGAGCCGGCCATATAGAGCTCGG
>CAVBPI010000144.1:0-6455 GCA_963596955.1 bacterium
GAAAGATGGCAGTAATTGGGATTTCAAGCTTGTTCTCAAAGACTACGGATGCTTTACAATGTATGACGAGACAGTTAAGTCAGGCACTAAGAATGTTCTCACCATTGAATGGCATGGACCTGCGACGAAGTATTCAGGAACGAAATATACCAATACATTTACTGATCAGGATTATAAATAGTCCGTGTGCACTGTTACGCGACTGATACACAAACTATTCAGACGGCGCAGCGGCCGTAGGCCCGCACGCCGTCTGCACTATGTCCGGACGGGACAGGGATGTCCCCTCCGGACCCAAATCGGGGCTGCGAAGCCCGAAAGATAACATACAAAATAATTATGATAAAAAAACTCATTGCAACACTGACCCTTGCCCTGACGGCGTTCACTGCGGCATTCGCCCAGAACCATCAGGTCACGGGAACGGTCACTGACCAGTCCGGAGAGCCGGTAATCGGGGCTTCGGTGCTGATTGGGGGAACAAAGGACGGCACATTCACGGACATTGACGGAAATTATAGCCTCACTGTCGCGCCCGATGCCGTGCTCACCGTCTCCTCCGTCGGATTCCGGACGCAGGACATCCCCGTGGGCGGACGTTCTCTCATCAACATCACGCTTGACGATGATTCGCAGACTCTTGAGGGAACCATAGTCGTGGCCTTCGGTACGGCGAAGAAGGATGCCTACACCGGTTCCGCGGCCGTCATCAAGTCCGACGACATCGCGCGTTCGCAGCAGTCCAACGCCGCTCAGGCGCTCGTCGGAAAGGTGGCGGGCGTTCAGCTGACCAACACTTCCGGACAACCAGGCTCGTCCCCGTCAATCCGAATCCGGGGATTCAGTTCGCTCAACGCCGGAAATGACCCGCTCTGGGTTGTTGACGGAATGCCATACTCCGGTGACCTCGGCAACATCAACCCCGCCGACATCGAGTCCATGACAGTCCTCAAGGACGCCGCCTCCAACTCCCTCTATGGAGCGAGGGGCGCGAACGGCGTCGTGATGGTCACCACCAAGAGGGCAAAGGCGAAGAACGCCGTCATCACCCTCGACGCCAAGTGGGGCGTGAACTCCCGCGCGACTCAGGACTATGAGTATATAAAGGACCCTGCCCAGTTCTACGAACTCCAGTACAATGCCCTCCGCAACTACTACCTCAGCACAGGACTCACCGCCACCGAGGCGCACGCGAAGGCGAACAGCGTCGTGGCCGGCTCCGTCGATGACGGCGGTCTCGGCTATCAGGTGTTCGACGTTCCGGACGGTCAGGAATTCATCGGAATCAACGGCAAGGTGAACCCTGCCGCGACTCTTGGACGCAGACTTGTCTATAGGGGACAGGAATACTGGCTTCAGCCCGACGACTGGACTGCTGCGGCGTTCCGCAACTCCCTGCGTCAGGAATATAACGCAAGCGTGGCGGGCAACACTGACAAGTCCTCGATTCTCGCCTCTTTCGGCTACCTGAACAACGAGGGCATAGCCTACAACTCCGACATGGAGCGCTACACCGCACGCGCACGCTTCGACTACGACGCGACCTCATGGCTCAAGATAGGGGTGAACGCCAACTACTCCCATTTCCGCTACAACTCCATCAGCGACAGCGGGTCGAGCGCGTCTTCGGGCAATGTTTTCGCATATTCCTCAACGATGGGACCGATATATCCGCTCTACATCCGCGACGGACAGGGGAATATTCTCACCGACGCCAACGGAAACCTCCGCTACGACTACGGAAACGGGGACAATGTCGGAATGGAACGCTCCCTCTTCCCGAACGGCAACGCGCTTTCGGACTCCCGTCTGAACAAGTCCGAGTCAGAGGGAAACGCATTCAACGGCACGGGATATTTCGACATCAAGTTCCTCAAGGACTTCAAGTTCACCTTCAACGCCGGTGTCTCTCTCGACGAGACTCGCTCCACCTCGGTGATGAACCCCTACTACGGACAGTTCGCGAGCGAGAAGGGCATTGTCTCAAAGGGCCACAATAGGCAGCTAGACCTGAACCTCCAGCAGATTCTCAACTACACGAAGCAGTTCGGCGAGCACAACATCAACGTGATGCTCGGACATGAATACTATCAGTCCAAGTACTACAACCTCGCCGCAAGCAAGAGCAATATGCTCACGCAGTTAAACGACGAGCTCGCGGGCGCGATCGTTGACCGGCAGAGCGCTGACTCCTACAGGATCGACTACTACAACGAGGGATTCTTCGCCCGTGCGCAGTACGACTACGGCAACCGTTATTTCTTCTCCGGCTCGTTCCGCCGTGACGCCTCCTCTCGTTTCCACCCTAAGCACCGCTGGGGCAATTTCTGGTCGCTCGGAGGGGCATGGGTGCTCAACCGAGAGAACTTCATGGCCTCGACCTACGACTGGCTCGACATCCTAAAGTTCAAGGCATCAGTCGGCTCGCAGGGAAACGACAACATCGGCAACTTCCGCTACACCAACATCTATTCAATCGAGAACGCCAACGGCAGCGTCTCCACGGTGTTCAGTTCAAAGGGTGCGGAGAACATCACATGGGAGACCAACACGAACATAAACATGGGACTTGAGTTCGGATTTCTCCGAGGACTCATTTCCGGAGGCTTCGAGGGCTTCATCCGCAACACTACGGATATGCTCCTCGCCTTCCCTGTGGCTCCGTCTATGGGCTACTCCTCCTACTACGCCAATGTCGGAGATATGCGCAACGCCGGCGTCGAGCTTGAACTCAATGTGGCGCCTGTGCGCACGGAGAACGTGAACTGGAACATAAACCTGAACCTCACGCACCTGCGGAACAAGATTACGATGCTTCCGGAAGAGCGCAAGACCAAGAAGGCCGAGGGCTACGAGGGATTCGTCAGCGGCTCGACATTCTACGCCGAGGGACTTCCGATGTACACTTTCTATATGAAGAAATATGCCGGCGTCAGCGAGGACGGTCTGTCGATGTGGTATATGGACGAGACCGACGAGGCCGGGAACACGACCCGCGTCACGACTACGGAATATACCTCCGCCACCGACTACATCTGCGGCAACCCTATCCCTGACCTCTACGGAGGATTCGGAACGGACATCAGCTTCTACGGATTCGACTTCAGCATAGCGTTCAACTACCAGATTGGAGGCCTCGCCTACGATTCCGGATATGCCGAGTCCATGTACTCCCCGGCAAACAAGTCAACCGGAATGAACTGGCACAAGGACATACTCAACGCATGGACTCCGGAGCATCACACGAACGTTCCGCGTCTTCAGTACGAGGACCAGAATCAGAACGGCTCATCCGACCGTTTCCTCACGGACGCGAGCTATCTGAATCTCCAGAACATCAATTTCGGCTACACCATTCCGGCAAAGCTCACGAGGAAGATGAAGATTGAGAAAATCCGTCTCTATCTCGCCTGCGAGAATGTCTGGTACTGGTCGAGACGGCAGGGTTTCGACCCGCGCTTCTCCTACAGCGGCTCCACCTCGCAGGCCACCTACTCGCCTGTCCGCACCGTCTCGGGAGGTCTTACCGTGCAGTTCTAAAAATGAAGATGAAAATGAAGCATATAGTTAAAATATCTCTGGTTCCTCTCGCCGCGGCCGCTCTCCTGACCGGCTGCATCAAGGAGGCTACGCTCACCTCGGGAGCGCTTGAGAGCCAGACCACGCTTGAAACCAACATCGAGGGCATCCCGGCGGCGCTCGTGCAGGCCGGCTCAACGGGCTACAACAACCCGTGGGACTTCGCCCTCCCTGCCATCCATCTCGCCACGGAGTCGATGACCGGGGACCTCGTGATTTCCGGGAACGCGGGCTACGACTGGTTCTCGCAGTGGGGCAGCAATGTCGCGCTCGGCTCCGAATATGCCGTGGGTGCGCTCACATGGAACAACTACTACAAATGGATTATGTCCGCGAACAATGTCATAGGAATCATATCCGGAACGGACATCTCCGACCTTGACGCGACGCAGCGTAAATATCTCGGATTCGCCTACACCTACAGGGCTATGTTCTACTTCGACCTTGTCCGTCTCTATGAGTTCAAGAAGAACAACTACACCAAGGGAGACAATGTCATCGGACTCGGAGTCCCTGTCGTGCTTCCGACCACTACGGAGGTTCAGGCGAAGAACAACCCGAGGGCGAAGGTCGGCGACATCTATGACGATATCATATTCCCGGACCTCGACAATGCGGAGGAACTTCTCTCCACATATTCGACAAGGGACCGCTATTCGATAAGCCTCGCCGCAGTCTATGGGCTCAAGGCTCGGGCATTCCTTGAAAGGGCGACCTCGCTTGAGGAGGACGGCGACGAGGGCGCGGCACAGCTCTACGAAAGCGCGGCCGAATATGCTCGCAAGGCCATCACTGCCAGCGCCTGCACTCCGCTCACGCAGGAGCAGTGGGAAGACCCCAAGACAGGGTTCAACAGCGCGACTTCCAATAACGCATGGATTTGGGGACTCGCGCTCCCGTCAGAAAGTGTTTCCAACCTGCTCTGCTTCACCGCCCACATGAGCACGGAGAACTCATGGAGCGCCTACGGCTACGACGTCTGCCGCTCGATTAACCGCAACCTCTACAACAGCATCAGCGACTACGACTTCCGCAAGCACTCGTGGCTCAATCCGGACCGCAGCGTCTATGACTATCAGAGCTGCCGGGAGGACGGCAAGACCTATTTCCGGGAGAAGCTGAAGGACTACGCGAACATCAAGTTCCGCCCGGCACAGGGCAACTACAAGGAGTACAAGGTGGGCGGCGCGGCGGATCACTGCCTGATGCGCGTCGAGGAGATGTACTTCATCGAGGCCGAGGCAAAGGCACACGCCGACCTCGGGGAGGGCATACGCCTGCTCAACGAGTATATGAACAGCTACAGGATGATCGGAGGCGTGAAGTACGACTGTACCGCAAAGGCTTCGTCGCTTGCGGCGTTCACGAACGAGCTGATACTCCAGAAGAGAATCGAGTTCTGGGGCGAGGGCATAGTGATGTTCGACATGAAGCGTCTGAACATATCTTCGAGAAGGGGATATGTCGGGACAAACGCCTCGGCTTCCTACAGGCTCAACTGCGACGGTCGCGCACCTTACTGGAACTTCGTGATTTCACGAGGCGAGGTGCAGAACAATCCTGCCGTGGCCGGGTTCAACAATCCTGACCCTTCCGACAAGGTGGCTCTGTGGAACAACTGATAATGAAAGAGATATGAAAAGAACAGGATATATTTTACCGCTTGCGGCGCTGCTCCTCCTCGGGACGGCCGCCTGCACGCAGGAAAACCTCTATGAACAGGGCGCTGCGGAAATGGAGGACAGCTACGGAGTCTATTTCCCGACCCAGACTTCCGCCACGGTTCTGGAGCTTGACCCGCTTGAGAAGAAAAATGTTACCTATCGTATAAGCAGGGAGAACGCTCTCGACGCCATAACGGTTCCGATTAATGTCACCGCGAGCGAGGAGGGAATCTTCGCCGTCGAGCCTGTCGTGTTCGAGGCCGGGCAGAAGGACGCCACTTTCATGGTGGACTTCGAGGCCGCCGAAATAGGCAAGACCTACAACTGCACAATCAGCATCGACGACCCGCGCTATGTAAGGCTCTACGGACCCAAATCCACGAGTCTCACTTTCTCGGTGGTCCGCGCCGCATGGAAGGCTCTCAAGGCTCCGGACGGAAAGACGGCCAAAGGAAAATGGCGTGACGATATTGTCGGCAATGTGTTCACGCTCAACACCTCCACATTCAACCGCAACCCCGAGCTTGAGGTTTCCATCTATGAGAGGGAGGACCAGCCTGGCTACTACAGGATGAAGGTCTATGGCGGCAACGCTTTCCTCAATGCCCTTGCGGGCGGCTCCGGAACGGTGAAGGTCGATGAGAACAGGGATGTGTGGACATACGTGGATGCGCGTGACCCGGAGAAGGTCTATCTTCCGCTCCAATCCACCGGAATCTCGTTCAGCTCCGACTATGGAATCTGCTCATTCGGCTCGTATGTGCCCGAGAACTTCTCGCTTGACGCGACCGCAGCGCAGTACGGAAAGCTGAAGGACGGCGTGATAACCTTCCCGGCATCGAGCATAATGTTCACGATGGAGAGCATCACCGGCTACTATCAGGTGAATGTCAACGGGGCGACGCGCGTCGTGCTTCCGGGCTACACAGTCCCTGACTACAGCGTCTCTCTCAGCAAGACGGAGCCTGTCAACGGTCATGTCGATATAACCGCAAGGTTCACATCAGACGTGGCGTCACTTAAATACGCCATCTTCGAGGGCATCCTCGACGACGGCGCGGCCAGCATGAAGGCTCAGGAACTTGAAGCAGACCCTTCTCTGTTCGAGGGAGAAATCACCGAGAGCGCCAAGATGACCGTCCAGCAGGGCAAGACCGGAAAATACACTTTCCTCGGCTGTGCCTACGACAAGGACGGGAATATGCGTGACTA
>CAVBPI010000145.1:0-1828 GCA_963596955.1 bacterium
CATATAAGGAGATATTCAACCTAATCAAAGAAAACAAGGCTTGGCTGGGAGTAAATCTCGGCAGAGGCATTTCCGGTTTTATTGTTCCGGAACATTATGAACTATATGGCACAGAGGCACGGATTGACGATTCCGGGAACAGAATCATATCACCCAACAATTGCCTATGGCTGACGAACTTGGAAACATCCTGGCGGCATGAGGACATTATACTCACAAAAAATACACCGGACATGAAAATGAGTATCCCAAATACGATAATTGTAATGGTATAAATGTAAACAAGACACAAGACATACCGGTGGACTATGCCGGATTTATTGGAGTGCCTATTACATTCCTGCACAAATTTAATCCGAGCCAATTTGAGATAGTCAAATTCAGGAAAGGGGATGACGGGAAAGACTTATCAGTAAATGGCAAATGCCCGTATTTCAGAATACTCATAAAGAACAAACGGCTGCAAGTGATTTGATTACAAAATAAATCTGATATAAAATGGCTAAGCAATCAAGATTCTTAAGGAACTGGCCCAAGCACCTGCTTCAGTGGGGCGTGCTGATTTCCCTCATACTCGTCCTCACCGGCGTAGTGAAACTCGGTGCAGAGAAGCCCGACCCGGAGGCATGGTGCCCTATGGGAGGACTTCAGGCGCTCACCACCTACCTCGCAAACAGCACGCTGCCTTGCTCGATGTCATCGGTGCAGGTGATGATGGGCATCGTGCTCGCCGTGGCCGCGATGCTTTTCGCGAAGCTCTTCTGCGGCTACCTCTGTCCGCTCGGAACGGTGGAGGATTTCCTCACGGGCCTGCGCAAAGGTCTGGGCTGGAAGAAGGGAATCGCCATCCGCAACGGCAGCACAGGCGACAAGATTCTGCGCATCGTGAAATATGCCCTGCTCTTCGTGATTTTCTACTCGACGGCAACGGCAAGCGAGCTATTCTGCAAGAACCTTGACCCCTACTACGCCGTGGCGACAGGATTCAAGGGTGAGATAACCATCTGGATGGCAATCACATCCGTGACGCTCGTCGGCCTCGGCGGATTCCTCATCGACCGTTTCTGGTGCCGCTACATCTGCCCGCTCGGAGCCCTGTCCGACACCTTGAAATACTGGGCATGGATAATCGTGCTCTTCGGGACAGTGCTGGTTCTCGGCCTGTGCAAGGTTCATGTGAACTGGGTTGCCGTGCTCGCCGTGTTCTGCGCCGTGGGCTACCTGCTTGAGATTATCCTCCCGAACGCGGCATATCAGAGCCTCGCGGTCATCAAGGACGAGAGCCTCTGCAACCGCTGCAAGGCCTGCACGCGACACTGCCCGTACCACATCGCCATCGACAGGTGCCGCAGCCGCGTCAGTCACGTCGATTGCACCCTCTGCGGCGAGTGCACGGCCGCCTGCCGCACCGGAGCGATCCAGATTGGAGTGGGCCAGCGCACAAAGGGAGGCTTCTGGAAATATGTGCCGGCTCTTCTCACCGTCGTCCTCACCGCCGTCGGCATCTGGGCGGGGACGAAGTTCGAGCTGCCTACCGTCAACTTCAGATGGGGCATCGAGCAGGTTGATTCCACCGGAGCCGTTGTGGCACAGCTCGTTCCGTCCGAGAATCTTGAGACCGTCCGCCTCGACGGCCTGCGCTCGGTCAAATGCTACGGAAGCTCGATGGCGTTCAAGGCCAAGCTTCAGAGGATTCAGGGCGTGCACGGCGTCAAGACTTATGTCCATCACCATACCGCGGACGTGCTCATAGACAAGACCGTCCTCGACGAGGAGAAGCTCAAGGAAGCGATATTCACCCCGTCGATGTTCCGCATCTGGACTCCGG
>CAVBPI010000145.1:1838-6453 GCA_963596955.1 bacterium
GTCCGTGTCTATATGAGTCCGGAAGAGACGGCCGACGAACAGTGGTTCAGGGAGATTGTGGAGATGAAGATGCTCAAGATGCCTGTCCACGGCGGCGGCACGAAGGACACCCCCGTCGATTACAAGTTCGTGAGGATGGAGCCGGGATTCGAGATGATCGGCATCAGCGACTACCTCCACCTGATGTTCAAAAACACCTCGGCGTTCACGGCGGAGTTCCCGACCCGCGTCGCCGAGTATGAGGGCCAGCCTCAGTTCGTCTATGAAATCACGGACCGCAACTACGAGAAGCCTATCATCAAGCGCTCCGTGCCGTATGTCAGCAACCACCTCTCACGCCACGAGGGCATCATCGGAGTCTATATCCGCCTCAACAAGGACCTCATCCCGGCCATCCAGATCCGCTACGCCGCCCCGATGACGGCCGACCGCATCTGGGAGCTCCTCAACGAGGAAAAGTGGACCATTACTTACGCCAAGGACGATGTCCGCGAAATGGACGCGAAGATGAAGTTCCACGAGAAGGGCACGGTGCACCGCTACGCTCCTGGAGAAACAGAGTTGAAATAGAAATAAGCGAAGAAAAAGCGGTCTGCAGCGTTACTCGTCTTGCCAAAATCCTCACAACCATAAGGTTGCTGCGGTATTTGGCTTCACCGAGTGCCTTGCATCCCATCTTTTTCTTCATCTTATTTCTCTCAGATACTCAATAAGATACAACATTCTGAAATAATTTATTAGTTTTACCTAATAAAATTATTAGATGAAGCTAATAAGAATATAAAGAGACACATGAAACGGATAGTTTTAGTTTTTGCGGTTATGATTTCCTCGTTGCTGTCGGCGTCGGCGGACGAGGGAATGTGGATGATTAACGCGATTGACAGGGCTCTGGAGAAGAACATGAAGGCTCGCGGGCTGAAAATGGAGGCTCGGGAGATTTACGATGCGGACGCGAAAGGGACGACGCTGAGCGATGCCGTTGTTGCGCTGGATTTCGCGTGCACAGGAAGTATCATTTCGGACGAGGGGCTTCTGATTACGAATCACCACTGTGCATACGCGGACATCCACAGCATCAGCACGCCGCAGCGGAACTATCTGGAAGACGGGTTCTGGGCACTCAGGAGTGAGGACGAGAGGTATATTCCCGGAAAGAATGTATTTTTTCTGAAGAAGGTTCTCGACGTCACGGAGGAAGTGAACGCGCTTGAGGCGAAGCTCCGCGAGGAGGGGAAAAACTTCGGAATGAGAAAGGTGAGCTATATCCTCGAAAAGGAATACAAAAAGCAATATCCTGAGTATGAAGCATATCTGAGTTCGATGTGGGCCGGAGAGAAATATTATATGGCGCTGTACCTCGTGTATAACGACATCCGTCTCGTGGCGGCGCCTCCCGTGTCCATTGCGGCCTTCGGCGGGGACATCGACAACTGGGAATGGCCTCAGCACAAGTGCGACTTCGCGATGTATCGGGTCTATGCCGGGGCGGACGGAAAGCCTGCGGCACATTCCGAGGAGAACGTGCCTCTGAAGCCGGAGAGGAAGCTGAAGATTTCGACAAAGGGATATAAGCCCGGAGACTTCAACATGGTGATAGGGTTCCCGGGGCGCACAGACCGCTGGTCAAGTTCGTTCAAGCTGGCGGAGCAGAAGGACGTGACGCTGCCGGTGTCGAACAAGGTGCGGGGAGAACAGATGGCGATTGCGGAGAAGTGGATGAACGCTGACCCGGAGGTGAGGCTGAAATACTCGAACTGGTATTTCGGGCTGAGCAATGTGCAGGAACTGAACGAGGGAGAGGTACTGTGCTACAACAGGTTCAATGTCGTTGCCGACAAGCGGGTGCAGGAGACTGAACTTGCGGAATGGATTGCGGCTTCCCCTGAGAGGACGGCGAAGTGGGGCGGGCTTTTAGAGGCGCTCGGAGCAAAATACAAGGCCGTGGAGGATGTGGAACGCAGCCGGACATGGTTCCGCGAAACCCTTGTGCGCGGCAGCAGGATGTCGCTGATTACGGCGCGGCTGAAGAATTCGCGCAATGGTCTCAAGGCAGTGATTCCTGTCTATAAGGAGATTGACATGAGGGTTGAGAAGGAACTTTTCGCCTATTCGGCGGAGATGTTCCTGCGCAATGTCGGCCGGGAGTACTGGTCGGACTTTCAGAAAGAGCTCGTGGAACATTTCACAGACCGTTCCACGGGAGCGGTGGACTACCGCGCGCTGACAGATTCAGTCTGGAACGGGAGCCGCCTCACGAAGGGTCTGCCGTCTTCTCCTGGCAGGTACGGACAGAGACACGGGCACAGCGGCCCTATTGAGGGGAACGAGGCAGAAATCGAGTCAAAAAATGAGGGCAAAGACGGCTCGCGCTACGGCGACGACCCGTTGTTCAGCTTCCTTCAGGACGTGAAGATTACGGTGTTCAACGACCGCCTCAAGGCACTTGAAGGCCAGCCGAACATCCTCGCGCTCGACCATGAATACACCCGTGCCCTCTACGAGATGAGCCTCGACAAAGGCAAGCCGATTTACCCGAACGCGAACTCAACCATGCGCATCACCTATGGAACGGTCGGAGACCTGCGTCCCCGCGACGCCGTCCGCTGCAACTGGCAGAGCACAGTGGCCGGGGTTCTCGAAAAACACGACCCGGCCGCCTACGACTTCTGTCTCAAGGACGACTGGAAACGGCTCCTTGAAAGCGGCGACTTCGGCACCTTCCCGGTGAATTTCATCAACGACTGTGACATAACAGGCGGCAACTCCGGCTCCCCGGTCCTCAACGCCCGCGGCGAACTCATAGGCCTCGCCTTCGACGGCAACAAGGAATCCCTCGCGAGCGATGCCAGCTACACCCCGGGCTACAACAAGTGCGTCTGTGTCGATATCCGCTACGTCCTCCTCACCCTCGACCGCTACGCCCACCTCGACCGCATCCTCACCGAACTGGGACTTTAGCACGAAAACACCGCTCAAAACACCACGAAAACACCGATTAAAACACCACGAAAACACCGATTAAAACACCACGAAAACACCGATTAAAACTTGCGAATAAACTCGCAAAACATTATCTTTGCGATCATTAAGCACTGATTCGATATGGCATATTTAAACAGAATAGCAGACACGATTTTACAGGACAATCTTGATGCATCCGGCGCGGTTCTCATAGAAGGTCCCAAATGGTGCGGGAAGACTACGACGGCAGAACAGAAGGCCAAAAGTAAGATAAGCCTTCAAGACGTAGATATGCGGGAAGAATACATGGCGACAGCTGCATCGAAGCCGTCACTGCTGCTGATTGGAGACACGCCGCGGCTTATTGACGAATGGCAGGATGCTCCTGTGATTTGGGATGCCGTGCGGACAATGTGCGACAAGAGAGGAGGTGAGCCCGGACAGTTCATTCTCACCGGCTCAAACACCGTCGACAAGAGCAAAACCAGACATTCCGGGACCGGGAGAATTTCCAAAATGAGTATGCTTCCGATGAGTCTGTGGGAGTCGCAGGAATCGACAGGGGAAGTCTCCCTCATGGAACTGTTCAACAATCCCGACTATGACATCGACGGAAAAATGTCAAGAATGAGCATCGAAGACCTGATTTTTGCCGCCTGCAGAGGCGGATGGCCGGCATCATTGATGGCAAAGACCCCTAAAGCCCAACTGCTTGTTGCCAGAAATTATCTTAGAAGCGTATGTTCTGAAGACATATCAAGAATTGACGGTATCGCCAGGGACGAAAAGACGGCAAAATTGATTCTGCGTTCATACGCAAGAAACATATCCACACTTGCGAAAAAGACCTCCATGCTCGCCGATGTCGTAGGTTCGCAGGAAGTAAGCTGTTCTATGGACACGTTTGATGATTATGTTGCGGCTCTGGAGAAATTGTTCGTCATACAGAACATTGAAGCATGGTGCCCTGCAATTCGCAGCAAGTCAAACATCCGCAGTTCCGTCAAACGAGGTTTCTGCGACCCGTCAGTGGCTGTCGCCGCCTTGGGAGCATCTCCAGAATCGCTGATGACGCAACTCAAGACTTTCGGGTTCATTTTCGAGCAGATGTGCATCAGAGACCTCAAGGCCTACACAATGGATCAGGACAGTCATGTCGCATACTATCACGACAGATATGACCTTGAAGTGGATGTCACGCTGCACCTTTCCGACGGAAGATATGCCCTGATTGAATGCAAGCTCGGCAGCGGAGAAATCGAAGAGGGTGCGAAACATCTCCTTGAAGTCAAGAGCCTGATTCAAAAATACAACGAAGCAGAGAGACAGGTCAAGCTACGCGAACCGGACCTGCTGATAATCATAACCGGAGGCAAAATGGCCTACACCCGTCCGGACGGAGTGAAGATAATCCCCCTCGCCTGCCTCAAAGACTGAAACAAAAATTGTAATTACAAAAAATGTAAATACAATTTTTGTATCTAAAGCAATAGTGAACCGGAGGCGATGATTTCGAGCCTTTGTACAGGGGGGGGGACTACGAACGATTTTATGAAAAGTGTTTAATGTTATCGATACTCAACATCATCGAGTTGAACAAAAGGAATCATTTAGTTGTAAAAGAGTCTATAAATTTCATCACTCTTGAATC
>CAVBPI010000146.1:0-3237 GCA_963596955.1 bacterium
GCTCAAGGGACGCAAGGAGGAAATTCTTGAGAAGGCCGAGCTTGAGGCCGAGAAGATAAAGCAGGAAAAGATATTCCAGGCCAAGGAAAAGTTCATGCAGCTCAAGAACGAGCATGAGAAGACCGTCAATGAGCGCAATGCAGCAATCAAGGAGACCGAAAGCCGTCTCAAGCAGAAGGAGAACACCCTGAACCAGCAGACGGCGGAGCTCCAGCGCAAGCAGCGCGAGGCCGATTCCATAAGGGAAAACCTCAAGGCGCAGGTTGAGATTGCCAACAGGAAGGCAGTCGAGTACGACAGGCTCAAGGACGAGGCGAACCGCCAGATTGAGAATATCGCGGGTATGTCGGCTACCGAGGCGAAGAACATACTCATGGAGAACATGAAAGCCGAGGCCCGTACCGAGGCGCAGTCCTACATCAACGACGTGATTGACGACGCCCGTCTCAACGCGACGAAGGAGGCCAAGAGAATCGTCATCAACACGATTCAGCGGACGGCTTCGGAGACTGCAATCGAGAACGCCGTGACCGTGTTCAACATCGAGAGCGACGAGATTAAGGGACGCATCATCGGCCGTGAGGGACGTAACATCCGTGCCCTTGAGGCTGCGACGGGAGTGGAGATTGTCGTTGATGACACTCCGGACGCCATTCTTCTTTCCGCGTTCGACCCTGTCCGCAGGGAGGTCGCGCGTCTGGCGCTCCACCAGCTCGTGGTCGATGGACGAATCCATCCGGCACGCATCGAGGAAGTGGTTGCAAAGGTGCAGAAGCAGCTTGAGGAGGAGATTCTTGAAATAGGAAAGCGTACCTGCATAGACCTCGGAATCCATGGAATACACATCGAGCTTATAAAGCTCATCGGCCGCATGAAGTATCGTTCATCTTACGGTCAGAACCTTCTCCAGCATGCCCGCGAGGTCGCCAACATCGCCGCCACTATGGCATCCGAGCTCGGACTCAACGCCAAGGCCGCGAAGAGGGCCGGACTCCTTCATGACATCGGAAAGGTTTCCGACGAGGATCCGGAGCTTCCGCACGCACTCCTCGGAATGAAGCTCGCGGAGCAGTACAAGGAGAAGCCGGAAATCTGCAACGCAATCGGCGCTCACCACGAGGAAATCGAGATGACCTCAATCATTTCGCCTATCATTCAGATTGCCGACGCCATTTCCGGCGCACGTCCGGGCGCAAGGCGTGAGGTCATCGAGTCATACATCAAGAGGCTCAAGGACCTTGAGAACATCGGACAGTCATATCCGGGCGTTGTCAAGGCCTACGCGATTCAGGCCGGCCGCGAGCTGCGCGTGATTGTCGGGGCCGAGCAGGTGACCGACTCGCAGGCGGAGACGCTTTCCGGAGACATCGCCAAGAAGATTCAGGACGAGATGACTTATCCGGGACAGGTGAAGATTACTGTCATACGTGAAACCCGTTCAGTTGCATTTGCTAAATAAATGAAAGGTATAAATAAAGTTGTTATGCTGCTGGCGGTATTCGCCTGCAGCATTTCTTCGCTTTTTGCGGGGAACATTGACTGGACAGTGGCCGCGGCTTCCTCGGGTGAGAGCGGTGTGTGGACCCTGAGCTTCACGGGAGTAATGGGGGAGGGGATTCACAGCTATCCGCTCTCCGACCTCTATTCCGCTCCCGAGGTGGAGTACCGCTCGCTCGTGAACTGCGAACTTGTCGGCCAACTTGAGGACAGGAGTGTCGTCAGGAAGGAGAAAGGTCAGGGACTTGTCTATGGACGGCTTGTGCTTGAACAGAAAGTCCGTGTCAAGGACGCTTCATCGCGGGTTTCTGTGAGCGGAACAGTCAGCGCGTCATGCTGCCGGGACACCGAGTGCTACCCTCCTGAATATCATGATTTCGAGATTGCGTTGCCGGACGACGGGGCTGTGGCCGCTTCTGCCGGAGCAGAGGGCGTAAGTGACGTGGCGAAGGAGTCGGACGATGCCGCTTCTGTCGGAGCTGAGGGCGGAAATGACGTGACGAAGGAGTCGGACGGTGCCGTGGCTGCTGCGGAAAAGACCTCCGCCCCGTTTGACTGGGGACTCGTGCTTCAGGCCATTCTCTGGGGCTTCGCGATGCTGCTCACTCCGTGCGTATTTCCGATGATTCCGATGACGGTTTCGTTCTTCCTGAAAAATTCCGGAAACGCGCGCCGGGGACGCTTCCACGCATTCATGTACGGCCTTTTCATTGTTCTGCTCTACACCGTCCCGATTTCTCTGATAATCCTCATCACATGGATTGCCGGCGGGGATACGGTTACGGCGGACATATTTAACTGGCTGGCCACGCATTGGCTGCCTAACATCCTGTTCTTCATCGTGTTCATGACATTCGCCGCGTCTTTCTTCGGCGCGTTCGAGATAACGCTTCCGTCCTCATGGGTCAACAAGGCCGACGGCAAGTCTGACAGAAAGGGGCTGATAGGCGTGTTCTTCATGGCGCTTACCCTCGTGCTCGTCTCCTTCTCCTGCACCGGCCCGATTGTCGGAACCGTGCTGATTCAATCCACTTCGGGACAGTTCTGGATGCCGATAGTCACGATGTTTGCCTTTTCCGTGGCATTCGCGCTTCCGTTCACTGTCTTTGCGCTGTTCCCGTCGCTTCTCACGAAGCTCAGGAGCGGGAGCTGGCTTGGCAGTGTCAAGGTCGTCCTCGGATTCATCGAGGTCGCGCTCGGATTCAAGTTCCTCAGCGTCGCCGACCAGACCTATCATTGGGGACTTCTTGACCGTGAGGTCTATCTTGCAATATGGATAGTCGTGTTCTCTCTGCTCGGGCTTTACCTGCTCGGAAAGATTCGTTTCGCCCACGACGAAAAGGTCGAGCGGCTTTCAGTGACGAGGCTCGCCCTGGCAATCATTGACTTCGCTTTTGTCGTCTATATGATTCCGGGAATGTTCGGCGCTCCTCTCAAGGCCCTGTCCGGCTATCTTCCTCCGTTGAGCACGCAGGACTTTGTTCTTGGCTCATATTCGGTGCAGTCGGAAAGTGCCGTTCAAAATCGCACGACCTCTCTCTACGGCGAAAAATACGGTCTGCATCTGCCTCTCGGTCTGGACGGCTATTTCACTGTCGAGGAAGGGCTTGCAGCAGCGAAGGCCTCCGGAAAGCCGGTGTTTGTCGATGTCACGGGGCATGGCTGCGTGAACTGCCGCGAGATGGAGGCGCGCGTGTGGAGCGACCCGCGTGTGCTTGAAATGCTCAGGGACAGGTTCGT
>CAVBPI010000146.1:3247-6431 GCA_963596955.1 bacterium
CGCATATATCGCACGCACCCGTTTCGGAGTAAACTCACAGCCGAACTACATCCTGCTCGACAGCGACGGGAAGCAACTCATCCCGGCGCGCGGCTACAGCCTTGACGTTCCGGGATTCATGGATTTTCTTAATATTGCCTTGAAGTAGGGGTGTCGCTTTCATGCCCGGACGATGTGGCCGCGAGCGTCTTTCTGTATTCCTCAAGCCGCTTGCGGAAGGCTGCCTTCCGCAAGGACTCTTTCTTTCGCTTGCGTTCCAGATACTCCTCGTAGCGGTTTTCAAGATAGTTGTCCGCCATGAACTTACAGTTCCTCGAAGCTGACCTCGGAACTGTAGTCTCCTTCGCCCTCCTCGGTCTGCGGCGCGTTCTTCTTTATGTAGCCGAGAACTTCCTCAAGCCCCTCGACGAACTTCGCGAAATCTTCCTTGTAGAGGAAAATCTTGTGCTTGTCGTATGTGAAGCTGCCGTCTCGCTCAACTTTTCTCTTGCTTTCGGTGATGGTCAGGTAGTAGTCGTTGCCCTTCGTTGCCTTTACATCAAAAAAATAGGTACGTTTCCCGGCCCTTACAGGCTTTGAGAACACGTCCTCGCCGTTACGCTCCTGAGCATAGGCTCCGTCATAATCCTCACTGTACATCTTGTGTGCGTTTTTTTTATTTGTAAATCTTCGCAAATATAGTTTTTTTTATCAAATCGTGTGTATCTTTGCAGGAAATATTGTTTTAAAATTATGTTAAACCGTCGAATTTTACGAATCAAGGCCTTTAAGGTGGTCTACAGCGCCGCGCTGTGCGGAAATTTCTCGACAGCGGACGCGGAGGCAGAGCTGAAGGAGTCATGTGAGGCGACGAGGGACCTGTTCGTATTCATGTCCGGAATCGTGGCCCCTCTGACACGGACCGCACGGGAGAGGATAGAGTCGCTCCGTTCCAAGTTCAACCCCACCGAGGAGGAACGCAACCCGAACATGAAGTTCTGTGACAACCGTCTCGCGCAGATTCTTGCGGATGACGATGACCTGAACAAGCAGCTCAGGCAGAAGCATTTCTCCTGGGACCAGTATGACATCTTCCTCCGGAAGGTTCTCGACTCCATATATTCAAAGAAATATTTCCACGACTACATGAACTCCGGCAACTCTTCGCTCGACGAGGACTGCCGCCTGTTCGTCCGCATATTCGAGGAGGAATTTGTCGATGTCCCGGAGCTTGAGCATATCCTCGAAGATATGTCGCTCTTCTGGAACGACGACCTCGCGTATTCGCTGACTTTCTGCTGCCGGACTTTCGAGGACATCGCAAAGGGCGGCCGATGGACTCTTCCATACCTCTACATGAGCCAGATGAAGGGAGCGGCGTCCGGAATGGAGGATGATCAGGCCTTCGTGAAGAGGCTTCTGAGGCTCACGCTCGTGAACTATGACAAGTATTCGAAGATGGTCTATGACTCCGCGAAGGGCTGGGACGCCGACAGGCTTTTCCTCTCCGACGTCCTCCTCGTGGTGATGGGACTCGCCGAAATACTTGATTTTCCGACGATTCCGGTGCGCGTGTCGATGAACGAATATGTCGAAATCTCGAAGTTCTACGGAACGCCGAAGAGCCGTGTCTTCGTGAACGGAATCCTCGACCGGATTGTGAAGAGCCTGACGGAAGAGGGAAAGATTACAAAGAAATAAACATTTTAAAGAAATATGATTATGAAATTTATGACATTATTGCAGGCAGCCGGCGCACAGGGCGGCGCCGCAGGTGGCTGGACCATGTGGGTGATGCTTCTTCTCATCTTCGTCGTGATGTGGTTCTTCATGATTCGTCCGCAGCGCAAGCAGCAGAAGGAACTCCAGAAATTCCGTGACGGTCTCCAGAAGGGCGACAAGGTGGTCACGGTTGGCGGTATCTTTGGAACCGTGGTGGAAATCAAGGAGAAGTCCGTGCTCATTGAGGTGGACAAGGACGTGAAGCTCCGCGTGGACAAGAACTCCCTCGTGAAGGACTACTCTGAGGCGGCTGCCACGAAATAGCGCGGCTGCGGAAGTTTCCGCGCCCCGCGATTCATATTGAACATTGAACCGGTTTCTGAAATTGAGGCAGTTTCTAAATAGAATGCTTGAGTTTCTGAAAGTCAACAGAAAGGACCTGACAGTTTTCCTGCTCGCCTTTCTGTTGGCTTTCAGCATCTGGTTCATACACAATGTCTCACTGCGCTACAGCGAGGTTCTGACGGCTTCCGTGACCGCGGAATCCAACATCACGGGCCGGCGTGACAGGGCTTCCAATGTCTGTAGGGTTGTGGCGAGATGCCGTGCGACCGGCTACAGCATCATCCGCAATAAGATGCTCGACGGGGGCGCTCCGGTGATGATTCAGTTCGACGCCGCCTCGCTCCGTCACAGGGACGGGGACGTGTTCGCGTTCATTCCGGAGTCCATGCCGGAATTTGCCAAGATGGTCTTCGGCGGCTCTTCTGTGGAGTACTACCTCACGGACACCCTTCTGTTCGTTTTCCCGGTGGAGAACAGTCGCAAGGTTCCGGTGGTCCCGATTGCGGACATCCTGTACGCTCCGCAGTACATGAGCGTGAAGGGCATGGAGGTCCGTCCCGATTCCGTCTATGTCTATGGCGACCCGTCGCAGATTGACAACATATCCAAGGTGTTCACGAAGAACGTGACTCTCGGGGAACTTTCCTCCGATGTCCACGGTTCGGTCGGGATAGAGTCCATAAAGGGCGTGAGGATGTCGCAGACGAGCGTCGATTATTCGGTGAGCGTCAGGCGCTATGTCACGGAGACGGTCAGCCTGCCGGTTCATGTGAGGAATCTTCCCGCGGGAAAGGAAATAGCGGTCTATCCGTCCAGTGTGAACGCCGTCGTGGAATGCCGGTTTCCTCTGGCCGTGGATCCTGTCTCGGTGGATGTGCTTTATGTTGACTACCACGACTTTGAAGTCTCGAGAAGCGGCAAGTGCATCATTCGGACGGCGGCTCTGCCGGACGGGGTACTCGGAGTCCGCCCTGAGGTCGAGGTCGTCGATTGCGTCGCCAAATAGGCGCACTGCCGCATGAAATCATGTAATAAAAGAATATAAACTCATATAAAACAAACGATTATGAAAACAGATCTTTCAAAGATACTTTCAATCTCCGGCTATCCGGGACTTTATCTCTACATCGCGCAGGCC
>CAVBPI010000147.1:0-3243 GCA_963596955.1 bacterium
AAAAAGAAATCAGTGTGGAGGAGAGTTTCAGGATAGATGCCGAGATTCTTCCCGAGGAGGCTACCTATAAGACTGTTTCGGAATGGTCCGTCTCCGACCCGGAAGTCCTTTCGTGTGAGGCGATAGACATTTCCGGCAGCACGCTTTCGGCCTATGTTACCGGCAAGACGGCAGGAACGGCTCAGGTGATTGCAAAAATCGACCTCGGAGAGGGCAAGGATGCACTTACGGCAACTTGCAGCGTGACGGTAAAGGCGCTGGTTCCGCCTATGGATCCGCCTAAAATCGGTGACTATTTCTATTCCGACGGCACTTGGAGTGACGGCGGACTCGTTTCAATAAACAAAACGGGCACAAAAGTAGAGTGGGCTGCAGAAAAACCAGCTCCGATAGAGGGCAAGACAGTCATAGGCATCGTGTTCCAGACTGATGCTGACCGTTTCTCGGATGAAGAGATCAGTGCAGGGCACAATCATGGTCTGGTGTTTTGTCTCAAGTCCGCGCATGGTGGCAAGAGCGTTCTGACAAGGTATGCTTTTGATGATTCTGAAATCGATTTCTTGGGCAGCAAACTTACCGGCTTGTCATGGTATTCCGATATCAACGGGTATTATGAGAACCAGAAAGTCGTCAGCCGTTTTTCGGGTCGAATGGATCAAGTCCCGGCATTTGATTTTGTCCACACGGATTTCTCTCCTGCCGCCCCGTCCAATACGTCCGGCTGGTTCATTCCGAGCATCGGGCAGCTTTGGGATTTTGTCGTAAACCTCGGCGGCACCGGTGTCGCTGGATTGCTTGCTGAATTCAGAGACTATGATCAGGACATTACCTATTATAAAGAACGTTCTGACTATCAGTATGGTCAGATGAATGTCGGCTACAATGTGGCAGATGTCCTGAATGCCCATTGGGCAAAGGTTCCGGAAATCCAGAGAGACGACCTTGTCTATCATCATGACAGCTCGTTGGGAAACACCTGCTGGCTGTTGTCGAGCACGCCATATCAGAAGGGAGAGGCTTGTTGTGTTGTTGAACTTGGTGACAACAACTGCATCTACATGACTACGGAATACTTCAGCAATGAGTTCTGCTGCCATCCGATTCTTGCATTCTAAAGAAGATAGTATCAAATTGTTATAATATGAAAAAATCATTATTCATGATTGCTGCGGCAGTTGCTGTGCTCTGCTGCTCATGCACCAAGGATCTCGAAGACAGAGTAGGGAATCTTGAAAAGAAGGTGGAGGCCATTGAAAAGACGGTCAACACAAACGTAAGCTCTATCGAGCAGCTTCTGACGGCCTCCAAGAAGGCTGTCACCGTCACTAAGGTTGAAACGACCGAAAATGGTTACACTATATATTTCAGCGACGGCACGACCGCTGTCATCGCGAATGGTGTCAATGGAAATGACGGTAAGGATGCCGTGGCTCCGGTAATCGGCTTCAAGGAGGTCGATGGCGTGTTCTATTGGACTGTCAATGGTGAGTTCATCAAGAACGGTGATGCCAATGTCCCTGTTACAGGCAAGGACGGCGTTGACGGCAAGACTCCTCAGTTCAAGATTGAGGACGGCGCATGGAAAGTCTCATTTGACGGTGAGATATGGGCTGATGTCCCTGTCACCGGCACCGTTGCTCCTACGCTTGTGATGACGGAGACTGACACTGAGTATGTTTTCACTCTCGGGGAGAATGTAATCAAGATTGCGAAGTATCAGGAGTTTGCGATTAAAGTTGAAAGCCATTCCGTTAAGGTTGAGTTCAACTCGGAGGCTGTTTTCTCTTATACAATCACCGGCGCTGATGAAACGACCAAGGTTCTGATTGAGGCGAAGAATGTCGATGCTGTTCTTGACGAAACGGCGCAGACTGTGACTGTTAAGACCGGGGACAAAATAGAGTCCGCTTATGTTCTCGTGAAGGCCGTGCGTAACAGCGACGGAAAGTATTCTGTACAGTACATCAATATCAAGAGAGATTATTACGGCACTTTTGGCGGTATAATCATAAGTGACGACAATGAATATCTTAACTGGTAAAAACTGAATGAACATGAAAAAGATAGCATATATTGCGGCTGCCCTCATAGCAGTGGTCGGCTGCTCAAAGAATGAGATTGCGCAGGAGGCTGCAACCGGTACAAATAACATAAATGTGTCTCTGAAGGTTGCCGGAGACGCGACCAAGGCTGTTTATGACGGTGACAAGCACATCAAGTTTTCCGATAAGGATAAATTCTATGCCGCAATAGCGAAGACAGACAATCCGACAAAGGCATTGCCTGTCGCTAATACTGATAAGTATTCTGCAAAATATTATTATTCAACCTTTACATTGAATGACGCGACTGCTGCCACGCCTACGTTCAAAGGCACTTTCTATAGCCTTGCTGAAGCAAATAAGGCCGATGAGTACTGCCTTTATGGAGTTTTTCCAAGCGATGCTCTCTACGCCCTGTATCTTACGACGGAGGACAATGGTGGTGATTCACTTACTGATTGGGTTGTGACACTGCCAGATGACCAGTCCGCGGCGACGCAGGATTCTTGGGCACCGAAGGCCAATGTGATGTTGCTTGAACCGACGACCATTAAGTACAACGAGAGTGCGTCTTATGATTATTCCACAGGCAAAGAGTATAACTCAACCAGCGAAAACGAGACTGTGAAGTTCGCTCACCTTTTCGGTTATGGCAAAATCAACTTTGCGGGTGTTCCGGCGGAGTATGAGAACAGTGTTGTCAAAACCGTGACAATTCAGGCCGTAGGTGAAGACAAGGTGATTGCCGGCCGGTTCTATGTGGATGTGACAAAGGATGTCAATGATATTGAGCTTAAGCCTTACACCAAGAAAGATGCGATAACGCTTAAAGGTGACGGAAAGACCACTGTGAAAGACTATGTCGCATGGTTTGCCGCAAAGCCGGGTGTTTTTGATGTCAAGATTACGGTTGTCACAGGAAAGGCCAATCTTGTATTTGAGCGTCAGGGACTGCGGGTTGCAGCCGGCGATATTACTGCTCCTACTGTAAACTATAAATCTGTCGATACGGCGATTTCTCATGATATAACCCTTGAGGCCGGCGAAACATGGGAACAGGTAATCACATCTTCAAGTCAGTGCATATCAAGTTCTTCCACAGAAAAGGAATGGGGACCTACCGGCAAGAAGATGATATTTTCTCTCTCTTATCCAGACTCTCAGAACAACAATTATGGTTCCTCTCTTGGCAGTTATTATG
>CAVBPI010000147.1:3253-6429 GCA_963596955.1 bacterium
GCTTCATTCTCTGGCATATCAGTTGTCAAGGCAAACCTTGGCATTTATACCAATGATGTTACGGCAGACTTTACAGTTAGCCTTGTTGATGGGGAGACTGTGACAAAGCTTGGAACCGTGAATATTTCCGGCTCTAATGCGAATACGAAGGGCGCTAATTATTATTTTAAGAATCCGGAAGGCAAGAAAGGAGACTTTGTCTTGACTGTGGATAACTTCTCGGACACAAATTGCCGTCCATATCTTGGCTCTCTCACTTTCAATCCTGCTCCGGAAATTGTTCTTTCGGAAACTGCTGTCAAGGTTTCAAAAGATGCAGGAACAGCAAGCGTGGATTGTTCTGTTTATTCTGCCGATGCTGACCCTACAGTGAGTGTTTCTGCGGATGCCGCTTCTTGGCTCACGGCAAATTATGCTGACGGTAAGGTGAATCTCACTGTTACTGAAAATGCTGGTTCCAAGAGGGTTGGTGAAATCACGGTGACAGCCAAAGGTCTGTCTGAGACTACGGCTGTGATAACTGTTACTCAGGCGAGCGCAACTGCTGAGGAATACATATTGACGGTTACTGCCGCTGATGTGCATGCGGCTATTGTCGCAGCTCTTGCCGGCGGAGAAGCAACTGATTCATATACACAGCTTACGGCATCTTTCAATGCGAAGTCTGCTGATGAAAAGACTCTTGCAGTTCCGCTTACATTTACTCAGATTAATTATGCTACAGCTACCGATGACAGTTTTAAGATTAAACAGAATGGTTCTAACACAGCTGAAATTAAATGTACATCTTCAATAGGCGAGATTTCAAAGTTTGTTGTGATTGCAGACTACGAGGCAAAGACAGGTAATTATGATGAATGCAGAATGCTTCTCTCAAGTGATGGAACTACTTGGAACAATCCGGTAGCTGCTGACCGCAGTACATCAATGGGTGAAGATGGCTATTGGACTAACACTGTGCTGAATAGCAATGATGCCTACAATTGGTTCAATATCAAAAACAGTTGGGGGACTTTGACTATCAAGAGTTTTGAGGTGACATTTATTGCCGAATAATTTATTATAAATGATAAGCACAACAAAAAAATACTTCAAGGCGATTGTGGCTATGGTTTTGACCATAGCCACAATTTCCGCTTGTGACAAGACTCCGGCAAACGGCGCGGAAGAGGAGGTAATTGACTCTTCCGTAAGCATTGTCGGCAGTAAGGTCGTTTCCGTGGATTCCGAGGCCGGCACTTTTGAAATCGCCTGCACGGTCACTGGACCGGCTGTCGAAAGAACCGTTGAGGTCATTCCTGACTGTGACTGGATGGTCGCAGCAGATGGCGCGGCACCGGAGCAGAATCCGGAGACGAAGTCCGTTGAGGTGTCCGTAGTGGAGAAGACCGTCGTAGTTTCCTTTACGGAAAACGACACTGAGTCTTCACGCGCGGGAAAGGTCAGTCTGCACGTCAAGGGTGCCAAGCCTGTAAGCGTGTCTGTGATTCAGAAGGCCAATCCGGACTATGTGGTCAACAGTCAGATTTCCTTCACGCTCGATGCACAGGATGCCACGGAGACATCTGTATTCTTTACCGTCGCACCGAACGAAAGCGAGACATATTACTACTATGGCTTCTTCCCTGCGAAAGACTTTGACGCATTCGCAGACCCCGGGGAGTTCGTGAAGAGCACGGTCGCTGACATGAAGGCATACGCTGACAGGTATGAGACTGAGACCGGCAATAAGTTCGACCTCAAGAGCCGTCTTTTCAAGGGCTATCGTTCAACGACCCAGAGCAACCTCGACCCGGCGACGGACTATTGTCTTGTCGCATTCGACCTTACTCTCGGGTGGAACTACAGCGGGAATGTGGCTTCATGCCGTTTCCGGACACAGAGCGTTTCGCCGTCCTCAGCCGCGTTCAGCATAACTTACGACCAGACAAAAGGGATTGTGGGCGTTGAACCGACCGAGTATGCTTCCGGCAGCTTCGTCATGGGACTTACGCCGTTGGCAACCTGGGAGAGTTTCAAGGCTCCGAGCGCTTTGGTGGCGAACTATGTGGAGAACAGTTCCCCCCCCCTTTCTGTGTATAGTGTCGCTGACGGCTATCGAGGTCTTCCACTGTATGCCTACAGCGACGTTGAACCCGGCACCGAGTATGTCGCCTTCGCGTTTCTCTACAACAATTCAAAGGTGTCGGAAATCGCATGGTTGGAGTTCCGCTATGTGAAACCGTAATTGAAAAGTAATTATGAAACTGAATCGGATTATGAGTTTGCAGAAAATTCTGGCTGTCACAGCCGTTGCCCTGACAGTCTTCGGCTCTGTCTCTTGTGACAAGAACGCAGGGCAGGAAGAAGTCATTGACTCCTCGTTTGTCATAGGGAACAAAATTCAGAAGGCGGACAAGGACGGGGGCGAGTTCTGGCTCTCCTACAGCATAAGCGGCCCGAAGGAGGGGCAGCTTGCAAAGGTGCAGTCGGGATGTGACTGGATTGTCGTGAAGGATGTCTATTCAAGCGAGTTCCGCTATGTCGTCGGGAAAAACGACACAGGCAGTGACCGCCGAGGGGAGATTACCCTTTCATGTGACGGGACTAAGACTGCCCGCATAACACTGATTCAGTCGGCTTCAAATGCGGTGTCTCCGGTATTCCGGAACTTTGAGATAAATGTGAGCGATGTCACAACATCGACCTGCCGCATTCAGGTGAAGCCTGTCGATGCCGCAAAGACTTATGTCTATGCCGTCGCGAGAAAGGCGGAGTATGAAAAGGAGACTGCACAGTCATATATTGAGGTTCGGATTCAGCAGATTAAGGACATGGCGGCTATAAACGCCCAGTCTCCGGCCGTTTATCTCAGCAAGGGCATTGTCGATACGGATAATCTTTCGCAGGATAACCGTCCGTCTCTGTATGACAGGACGGATTATTGTGTGACGGCCTTTGACCTCAGTTATGACGAGAAGGAGAACAAATTCAGCTACAGCGGAGACATTGATGTCGTGGAGTTCACCTCGGCTTCAGCTCCCGCTTCTGCCATGAACATCACGATTGTTCAGAACGACGCGCTTCTCACTTTCCGTCCGGAGAATGTGGGGAATGGAGATATGTATATCTGCGATTATATGACGAAGAAGTCGTGGGACGAACTTGACAATCCGGATTATGCCGCACATCAGTAC
>CAVBPI010000148.1:0-6428 GCA_963596955.1 bacterium
CGTCCGTTTGAGACTCTGAGCTCGAAGAGGAAATTGTTATATTCTTTGATTATGCACCGTCAAACATGGCGGGGCAAGGGGGAATTGTCAACTCACACGCGACTGCCCCCCCACCACACCAACAAAGACAGTGGGTGGTCTTGTAATTTATAGAGGAAAGATACGGGCGAAATTTTTCATGGAAGAATGTTTCGGGAAATATTTTGATGGATTTTAGGCAATTTTAGGTGTAGGCAACTGTTTGACAATCCGATAATTTTGCCTATATTTGCAGACTTTTTGTCGGGAAGAGGCGCGGCATTGACTGCAAGTCTTTGAGACATAAGTTATTGTAATAATGTTAAACCCCTAATTAGTTCAAGAAACAATTATGGAAGAAATTAAGGTTGCTGAGCAGGAGTCACCGGCAGTTGAGGCCGCTGAGGCTCGTGTGGAGGCAGAAGAAACCAAGAAGCAGCCCGCAGTGAGCAATGCTTCAGTGAAGCCTGAGGACTTCGACTGGGACGCATTCGAGAATGAGGGCGTGTATGGCGACCGCAAGGAGGACGCCGCAGAGTATGAGAAGACCCTTTCAAAGGTCGTTGAGGGCGAGGTCGTTGAAGGCGTCGTGACCGCGATCGGAAAGAGGGAGGTCGTTGTCAACATCGGCTACAAGAGCGAGGGCGTCATCATGGCTCCCGAGTTCCGCTACAATCCTGACCTCAAGGTCGGCGACAAGGTGGAGGTCTATGTCGAGAACACCGAGGACAAGAAGGGACAGCTCGTCCTTTCACACAAGAAGGCACGCCAGCTGCGCTCTTGGGATATGGTCAACGAGGCATTCAACAACAACGAGATTGTCAAGGGTTATGTCAAGACCCGCACGAAGGGCGGCATGATTGTCGATGTGTTCGGAATCGAGGCATTCCTCCCTGGTTCACAGATCGACGTGAAGCCTATCCGCGACTACGACCAGTTCGTTGACACCACGATGGACTTCAAGATTGTCAAGATCAATCAGGAATTCCGCAACGTCGTCGTTTCGCACAAGGCACTCATCGAGGCTGAAATCGAGGCTCAGAAGAGCGAGATTATCAGCAAGCTCGAGAAAGGTCAGGTGCTTGAGGGAACTGTCAAGAACATCACCAACTACGGCGTGTTCGTCGATCTCGGCGGTGTTGACGGTCTCATCCACATCACTGACCTTTCATGGGGCAGAATCAACCACCCTGAGGAGGTCGTTTCACTTGACCAGAAGATTAACGTCGTCATCCTCGACTTCGACGAGAACAAGAAGAGAATCGCCCTCGGTCTCAAGCAGCTCCAGCCGCATCCTTGGGAGGCTCTTGATCCGAACCTCAAGGTCGGCGACAAGGTTAAGGGCAAGGTCGTTCTCATCGCTGACTACGGCGCATTCGTCGAGATTGAGCCGGGCGTAGAGGGACTTATCCACGTTTCAGAGATGTCTTGGTCTCCAAGGCTCCGCGTCGCTCAGGACTTCCTTAAGGTAGGCGACGAGGTTGAGGCTCAGATTCTTACTCTCGACAGGGAGGAGAAGAAGATGTCACTCGGTCTCAAGCAGCTCGTCGAGAATCCGTGGAAGAACATCCGCGAGAAATATCCTGTAGGCTCAAAGCACACTGCAACCGTGCGCAACATCACCAACTTCGGTGTGTTTGCAGAGCTTGAGGAGGGAATCGAGGGACTCGTTCACATCAGCGACCTTTCATGGAACAAGATTAAGCATCCTTCAGAGCTCGTTGCCCCTGGCGACAAGATTGACGTTGTCATCCTCGACTTCGATGAGGACAACCACAAGCTCAGCCTCGGTCACAAGCAGCTCCTTCCTAACCCTTGGGATGAGATTGAGGAGAAGTACAGCGTAGGTACTGTAGTTGAGGCAAAGATTGCCGAGCTCAAGGACAAGTTCGCCATAATCGCTCTTGACCCGGCTGTAGAGGCTATCTGCTTCAACAGGGAGCTTGTCAAGGAAGACGGCACTCAGCCGACTGTAGGCGAAACTCTTCCGTTCAAGGTTGTCGAACTCAGGCGCTCCATGAAGAGGGTTGTTCTTTCTCATGTGAAGACTTACGCCGAGGCTAAGGCCGAGCGTGTCGCCACTGAGGCAGACAACACCAAGAAGGCTGTCAAGAAGATTAACTCAAACGTCGAGAAGACCACTCTCGGTGACATCGACGCTCTTGCCGCCCTCAAGGAGAAGTTCGAGAAAGGCGAGTAATTCCTTCCCGGAATGAACTTTACACTGAATGTTGTGGGCACGGCTTCGGCCAAGCCCTCTGCAAATAGGAATTCAAGCGCTCAGGTACTGGATGTACGTGGGCGCTTGTTTTTGATTGACTGCGGGGAAGGCGCCCAGCGCCAGTTCTGCCGTCAGCATCTTTCATTCGAGCGCGTCGATGCGATTTTCATATCCCACATCCACGGCGACCATATCTTCGGCCTCTTCGGGCTGCTTTCAACGGTAGGGCTCGCGACGCGCAGGGCAAGCGTCCGCATATTCGGCCCGAACTCGCTCGGCCCCGTGCTGAAGTTTTTTCTCTCCTATTTCGGGGAGCAGCTCGGCATCTCCATAGACTTCACTCCTGTCAGGACGAAGTCCCCGGAGGTGATTTTTGAGAACAAGTTCATGACTGTCGAGGCTTTCCCGTTGAACCACCGCATCGAGACTTACGGCTATCTGTTCCGTGAGAAGACTCCGCAGCTGAACGTGCGCAAGTCCGCGATTGAGGAATACGGGCTCGGCATTGCCGAAATATGCTCGCTCAAGAACGGGGATGATGTCGTGCGTCCGGGCGGTGACGGCGTTCCTGTGCAGCGGATTCCGAACGCGGATGTGACTTTCCTGCCGTACCGTCCGAGGTCATTCGCCTATTGCAGCGACACGGCCCCGTTCCCGGAACTGTCTGAATGGGTGAGGGGAGTGGATGTTCTCTATCATGAGACGACCTATATGGCTGATATGGAGAAGGAGGCGGCCGAACGCTATCATTCCACTACGGTTCAGGCCGCCCGCTGCGCCCTCGAAGCCGGTGTCGGCAAACTTATTGCAGGGCACTATTCCTCGCGCTATCGTGACACAGCCCCGCTGCTCGCGGAACTCCGTTCGATATTCCCGAATTCCTTTGCGGCAAATGACGGCGATGTGTTCGATGTCCCGTTGGAAACATACAAAAAATGAAGATGAGAAATAATATTTTTTTGACGTTCATACTCTTTCTTCTCTGTTCGGTGACGATGTTTTCGGACGTCCGTTCGACGCAGGAGGAATATATACGCAGATACTCGAAGACCGCGGTCTCTGAAATGTACCGCTCAGGCATTCCTGCCAGCATAACCCTTGCCCAAGGGCTGCTCGAATCCGGGGCGGGGAAGTCCAGACTTGCCGTCGAGGGCAACAACCATTTTGGGATAAAGTGCCATAATTGGGCCGGGAAGAGAATCTATGAGGACGACGACCGCAGGCACGAGTGTTTCCGGAAATACGGCTCGGCGGAGGAATCCTACCGGGATCATTCGGACTTCCTGCGCTATAAGGACCGCTACAGGTTCCTTTTCGACCTCGACCCGACGGACTACCGCGGCTGGGCATACGGCCTCAGGAAAGCCGGCTATGCGACCGACCCGAACTATCCTAAGAAGCTTGTCAAGCTCATCGAAGACTATAGGCTCTATGAGTTCGACACGAAGCCTTCAACCTATTCGGAATACGACTCTTCCGCATCGGCAAAGCCAACCAAAGGAGGCAGAAAGGACAGGCCCGTGAAGACAAAGCCGGGAAAGAAGCCTCAGTCCCGTCCGGAGTCTCCGTCGAAAATCGAGACTCCGAAGCCTCTGGATGAGCATCAGCGCGAGGAGTTCCATTTCAACCTCTCGCGTGAGATGTATTCGCTCAACGGCGTCCCGTTCGTCTATTCCGTCGAGGGGGAGACTTATGCGTCGATAGCGAAGGATTACAATCTCTTTCTTCGCGAAATACTGAAATTCAATGATTTGAAGATGCCGCGCGAACTTCTTCCCGGGACTGTGGTCTATCTCCAGAAGAAGAAATCCATGGCTGCGAAAGGGCTGGAAAAACACGTGTGGGAGAAGGATGATGACCTTTGGTCCGTGTCGCAGAGATATGCCGTCAAACTTTCTAAGCTGATGAAAATGAACGGGGTGAAGTCGGACTCGGAACTTGTCGAAGGGGACCTTATCACTCTGAGAAAATAATTTTTTGTATATTTCGGAATCTATTTACGAACAGGATATATGAAAAAGAAGAATATTGTCCTTATTTGCGTCGCGTCGCTTTCCGCCGTCATCCTTGTTGTCGGAATCGTGTTCGCGTCGCTCTGGTACATTGACAACCGCCGGCCGGGATTTGAAAAGGAGTTCGTGCTCTTTGTCTATCCTGACACGGAGGCTTCCAGAGTGCTTGACGCGCTTTGTGAGGACGGGTGCGCAAGGAGCCGCTCCAGTCTGGAACGCTGTTTCCGGCGGATTGGAGTCGAGGAGAAGATGAAGTCTGGGCGTTACCCGATAAGGAAAAGCTATCCGCCCGTGTATGTGGCGCGTATGCTTGCGTTCGGATGGCAGGAGCCGTGCAGCCTCACTCTTTCCGGAACCTTGAGGCAGAAAGGGCGCATTGCCCAGCGCATCGCCTCGCAGATGATGGTGGACTCGACCTCGGTGATGAACGCTCTGAACGATGAAATATTCCTTTCGGAATATGGCTTCACGCCGGAGAATGTGTTCGCTCTCATAATTCCGGACAGCTATCAGATGTATTGGACTGCAAGCGTCAGGGAAATTTTTGACCGGTTCAAGAAGGAATATGACGAGTTCTGGACTCCGGAGCGCGTGCAGCTGGCAAAGGCTCAGGGACTTACTCCAATGGAGGCGTCCGTGGTGGCTTCTATCGTAAGCGGCGAGACCCTGAAGGAGTTTGAGTTTCCGCTGATTGCGGGGGTGTATCTTAACCGTCTGCACAAGGGAATGAAGCTTCAGGCGGATCCGACGATATGCTTCTGCTACGACTACACGCTTAACAGGGTGCTCAGGAAGCATCTTCTGATTGACTCCCCATACAATACATACAAGTATGCCGGGCTTCCGCCGGCGCCTATCAATGTCCCGTCGAAGGCCTGCCTTGAGGCCGTGCTTCATCCCGATACGCACAATTATCTCTTCTTCTGCGCGAATCCAGCCTTTGACGGGACTCATCGCTTTGCCGTCACGTATGCCGAGCACCAGCGGAACGCCAAGGAATTTCAGCGGGCGCTGACGGCGCGTATGAAGGCGAAGGCCGCAGAATCAAAATAATTGCATATATTTGTGTGACAGAGGCATATTTGACCACAGATTATAACAGGTTATGAAAGACAAGAATACACATATTGTGATTATGGCCGGAGGAGTGGGCAGCCGCCTGTGGCCAATCAGCACCCCTGAGCGACCGAAGCAGTTCATTGATGTCCTCGGAGTGGGGAAGTCGTTGATACAGATGACGGTGGAGCGGTTTCTGCCCTCGGCACCGATTGAGAACTTCTGGGTGGTGACTTCCGCGGAGTATTCGGAGATTGTGCGCGAGCAGCTGCCGGAAGTCCCGTCTGAACACATCCTCCTTGAGCCTGTGGCACGCAACACGGCTCCGTGCATCGCGTATGCCTGTCGGAAGATTGCCGCGCATTATCCTGACGCGAATGTTGTGGTTACTCCTGCCGATGCTCTCGTCACTGAGACGGCACGCTTTACGGAGGTCATTGAAAAGGCTCTTTCATTCACTGCGGATTCGTCGGCCATTGTCACTGTTGGCATCATCCCGACAAGACCCGACACCGGCTACGGCTACATCAATGTACCGGGCTTTGTCCACGGAGAGTTGCAGAAGGTTCTTCAGTTTAAGGAAAAGCCGGATCTTGCCACGGCACAGAAGTATCTCGCGTCCGATGATTTCGTGTGGAATGCCGGAATCTTCGTCTGGAATGTCCGGACGATAAACAATGAACTCCGTGCCCACGCGCCTCAAATCATGTCAGTGATGGACCGCCTCGAACCGTACTTCTATTCGCCTCGGGAGTCAGCGGCGCTTGCCGAGCTGTTCCCGACCTGCGACAAGATTTCGATTGACTATGCCGTGATGGAAAAGTCCCCGAACATATATGTAATCGCGGAGGAACTCGGCTGGAGCGACCTCGGAAGCTGGCATTCGCTCCGTGAACAGCTGCTTGCGATGGGCCGTGTGCAGCAGATTGAGCATTGGGAAAAGGTGATTGCATCGGCGGAGACGAAAAAATGTTAAAAAAAGTGCGGAAAAATTTGGAGGATTCAAACTAAAGTCATACCTTTGCAATCCCAAATCAAAAGAGACACTAAGTTTGGGACGCGGTTCGATTCGTTAGCTCAGTTGGTAGAGCACAACACTTTTAATGTTGGGGTCTCGGGTT
>CAVBPI010000149.1:0-4764 GCA_963596955.1 bacterium
GAGCCTCATGCGGCGATTGGTGTCGTCGCAGCGGAACACCCCGGCGAAGTTGTAGCTCCCCTTTTTGAAGGGCACGACGGCCGAGTTGAAGATGGAGTTTGACGTGCTGAGTTCGTGGCGTCCGATGATGGGGTTTCTGTCGCAGCGCCACATCATCTGGCTGCAGCCCTCGGGCCTGTCCTGCCATGGGATGTTCGGGAGGGGTTCTCCCGCTATTCTTATTTTTCCGGTTTCCATATATTTATGTTTTTGTCAATTACTTTGTTTTACGGTTTTTCGCTTTGTTTTCTTTTCTGTTACAAAGATTTCTCACTTCGTTCGAAATGACAGGGATGGGTGGTGTGTCCTTCGCAATGACAGGGGTGGGGATTGAGATTTGAAATGACAGGAATGAGATCCGAAATGACAGGAATCAGTTATCCTTGGCGTCGGGATGCGTGAAGGGAATCATCTTGGTCATGATGAACGCCGGGACGGTCGCGGCCATGACGGCTATGAAGAAAACCCTGTAGCCGAGCGCGTCGCTGAGGAAACCGGAGACGGAGCCGGTCAGCATCACAGACAGGTTCATGATTCCGGAGGCAATCGCATAGTGCGCGGTCTGGTGCCGTCCCGGAGCCACCTGCTGCATCATGAAGAGCGTGAGTCCGACGAATCCGAACCCGTAGCCGAAATACTCAAGCGCGATTCCGCCGCCGACCATCCACATGGAGCTCGGCTGGAACCATGCCAGCAGGGCATAGACGACAAAGGGGATGTTGAACACGCAGCAGAGCGAAAAGAGCGTGCGCCGGAGCCCGCGTGAGGCTATGTAGTAACCGGCGAGCAGCGAGCCGAGCACGAAGGCGGCCGCCCCGAAGGTGCCGTAATAAATCCCTATCTGCTGGTTGCCCAGTCCGAGCCCTCCGGCGGCCGTGTCTGCCTTGAGGAAGAGCGGGACAATCTTCATCACGAATCCCTCTCCGAGGCGATAGACTATGATGAAGGCTATGTAGTACCAGATGTGCTTTTTTCTGAAGAAATCCGCGAACACCTCTCCCAGACCGTTCCAGAAGGACTTTGTCCCGGCGGCAGCAAAGTCCGCGTCAGCAGCCTTGTCCGAAGGGCAGTCAGCGCCCGCAGCCGTCTGCGAGCACGGCAGCACACTCCAGTGGTAGAGGCCGAGCCCGACCATGAGCGCCCCGAGAATGGCAAAGACGACGGTCCAGGCCATTACCGCGGAGCCGAACCTGTCGTCCAGCCAGCCCGCGAGCCAAACAAGTCCGCCGGTAGCCGCAAGCTTAGCGATGTTGTAGAACGCCCCTTGCCAGCCTATCCAGCGAGCCTGCTCCTCCTTGTTCAGTTCGGACATATAGGTTCCGTCCGCCACGATGTCGTGCGTCGCGCCGCTGAATGCCACGACGGCGAGCAGGGCGATGCTCACGGCGAAGAACGCCGGCAGGTTGAGCGCGAGGGCGACAAGCCCGAAGAGCACTCCCGAGGCAAGCTGCGTGAGCACGACGAAAAACTTCCGCGTCCGGTAGAGCTCCAGCACCGGGCTCCAGAGGAACTTGATGGTCCAGGGCCACATAATCAGTGATGTCCAGAAGGCGATTTTCGCGGTATAATGGACATTTTTAGTTGGTGACAGTGACAAAAACAGTTGGTGCGAGCCCCTATTATTAGGGATGTCTTTACTTACTATTTTTCTTCTTTTCGTCAGCAAAGAACAGATACCACTTGATGAAGTTGTCCAGATGCTCGCGAGACAGTCCCCGGTGTATTCTGAGATTATCCTTCAGATGACCGAAGAAAGACTCGATGCTGTTGGTGTTGTTTGGTACATCGGGGGCATCAATGTACTTGAACATGTTCGGTATGGCCCTGTGAAGATGGACGTATGCCCGTCTGACGCTGTCGTGAGTGTATGTGACCTCTCCGGTCTCCTTGTTGACAGTCTTCTGCTTAATGAACTCTTCATAGTCCTCGTGCCATCTGTTCAGTTCCTTTATCCAATACAGTTTGTCGTTGGCGGTCTTGATATGGCTTATCTGACACACGAGCCGCCTCAGCAGGATGCCTGCAGAAGACCTCGGGTGCTGCGTGAGCCATCCGAGGCACTCCCGTTCAATGTGCACGATACAGCGCTGCCTGATGGCATCCGGATAGACATATCTGATGGCTCTGATTATGTCGTCGCCTCCGTCCGTCGTGAAGCTGGCTATCCGCAGCCCTAGCAACTTCAATGTCTGAAGATCCCTTATTATCTCATGCTCCTTCTCGTCTTCCGCAAACCGGTAATATACCGTCGATCTGGAGTCCGCATCCCTGTATACAATCAGGCAATGCTTCTCGCTGAACCAGGTCCCGTCTATGAGTACATGGCAGAGGCTGCTCCGACGTATCTTCCATTCCGGAACGTCCGCAAGGTAGGCATCAAACCAACGTCTGAGCTGTCTTGTGCTGTATCCGCTGTCCTTGGCTATGTCTTCGATGCGCCGCTTGCCCAATACCCATTTGCGGAACCAGACGAAGCGGTTTGACGCACTGACATCCGGACGGGACGGCGTAAAACAGGACTGACAGTCCTTGCATTTATATCGTTGACGACCACTTTGAACTCCCCATCCTATGACACTCAAAGAACCACATTTAGGACATCTATTGCGCCTCCTTATTTTAACCATATCAAAACTTTTATGAAACAACTTTCATAAAAGTAAATATAAGTATCAATGGCTCATAGTTTTATCTTGGATATCACCAACTAAAAATGTCCATTATACCTCAAAGAGTCCGAGCTCATTTTTTTGAACAAAAAAAATGAGCTGTCGTCGCTCCCGCGAGGACACCTCATACTAACCACATAATTAATAACACTAAAACTAATAACCAATGAGTTAATTCAGATCAAAGAACCGTCTTTCCTTAACTCGGGTGCAAAGGTACGCATAATTTTGGAACTTGCAAATTTTTTCAGAAGAAATTTACGATAAATTTGCAAAAATCTTCAAAAAGAAGAAAGAGCTCGCTTGCGCGAACTCTTTCTGAAATAAAAAACTATAATTTTATGAATGATGAGGTGCCAAGCAGATTCGAACTGCTGTAGCAGGTTTTGCAGACCTGTGCCTAGCCCCTCGGCCATAGCACCATTTCCCATCGGGACTACAAAGGTAGAAATAATTTTTCTCCTATCAAAATTTTTCTTGATTTTGCCGGATTTTTTTTCGCACAAAGATCTCTCACTGCGTTCGAGATGACAGATTGGGCTGGAGCGTTCGCGATGACAGCCATTGAAGCTACTCCACATACAATAGCAATCCCTTCAGTGCTCGTAGGGGGGATGAGTATCACCTTGAAGCTACTCTACATATAATAGCAGTCCCTTCAGGTACTCCCCTTCCGGATGATAGATGTTCACGGCATGGTCGGCGGGCTGGTTCAGGCGGTCGAGGATGCGGACGCTGCGGCCGGTCTGGGCGGCTGCGGAAAAGACGGCGAGGGCAAACGCCTCCTTATCGACGACCTGCGAGCAGCTGTAGGTGAATACGAGACCGCCGGAGGCGACCTTCGAGATGGCCGCGGCGTTGAGTCTCTGGTAGGCACGCAGGGCGTTGTCGCGCGCTCCCCTATGCTTGGCAAATGCCGGCGGATCGACGATTATCATGTCATACTTGCCCGCCGGGATGTTCTTCACATAGTCGATGGCATCACAGCACAGGCCGCAATGCTGCGCGGTTTCGCTGCCGGTGCTGAAACCATTCAGAACGACGTTCTTTTCCACAAGCTCCATCGCGCGGGCCGAACTATCGACGGAATCGACATGAACGGCTCCTCCGGAAAGGGCATACACCGAGAATCCTCCCGTGTAGCAGAAAAGGTTAAGCACCTTACGGCCGGAGGCATAGCGCTCGACCAGAGAGCGGTTCTCCCTCTGGTCGAGGAAAAAGCCGGTCTTCTGCCCCTCCGTCCAGTTGACGATGAAGCGGTGTCCGTTTTCGAGAACGACCTGCTCGTCATCACTGAAACCGTCCCTCCTGAACATATAGCCGTCAATCAGTTCCAGTCCTGCCTTAAAAGGCGCCGTGCCCGAACTCTTGTCATAGACAGCCTTGAGAGAATCCCCATAGACCGCCTGCAATGCGGAACAAATCTGTTTCCTCGCGCGGAACATCCCAACGGAATGAGCCTGCATGACGCAGATGCCGTCGTACCAGTCTATGATGAGCCCGGGAAGGTTGTCGCCCTCCCCGTGAACAAGGCGGTAGCAGTTCGTGGCGCCGCTTTCGGAGCGGGAGGCGCTTTCTTCTTTCGGATCCGCAGCTCCGGGAACGGTCGCAAGCCCGGCTGCAACGCGCACCGCAAGCGCCCTGCGAATCATCGTCTCCCAGAAATCCGGCGCGAGAACATCCGAGTCAAAGCTCAGGATGCGCACGGCAATGGAACCTATCTGATAGTGCCCGCAGGCCAGGAAAGTCCCGTCGGCAGCATGGACGGCAACAAGGTCGCCTTCCGCCGGAGTTCCCTGAATCTGTGCGATTGAGCCGGAAAAGACCCATGGATGGAAGCGGCGGACCGACTCGTCACGCCCTCTGCGCAATATAACTTTAACCATATATTCCTAATATTCAAACAATTAAATCATCGCAGCCCATTTCCATAGACCGCGGAAGCCCCAAATTCTATTATTTTATCTCCGCCTATTTTATCTCTTCCGAGACAACGGAAGCGGCTTCGACGGATATGACGTCCTTCTTGAACACGACGGTCGCCGGTTCGAGCGGC
>CAVBPI010000149.1:4819-5573 GCA_963596955.1 bacterium
GGTTTGAAGCGGGCATACCTCTGAAGTCCCTTCACATCGTCCGCTGTGGCCGCCCCGACCTTGACAATGTTCGGATTCGCAAGAAGGTTGCACAGCGCGCGCTTCATCCCGAGCGACTTTACCCTGAAAAGAAAAGCCTTTCCTCCGCCCGACAGCTGCAACAGAGCGACGCCCGGATGCGGCGAATGAGGCGTGAAGCACGGCTTGGTCTCCGTATCGAAGCCGAGAATCCGCTGCCTTTTCAGATAGCGTATCGCTCGGCTGAAATCTTCCGAAAAGGAATCTATCACCGTAATCTCGCCGGGAAACGAAGCGACCGGCAGACGGTCAATCTCCTCCTGCGTAATATTCTCTATAAAATTATTTTCGTTCACCACTGATAATCCTTTTTACTTGCAGCCCATTTCACACATAAAAAACACATCACTCCGTCCTCTCCATATTCAATATCACGGGAGCAACCAGACGATTGACCTCTTCAAGCCGTTCTCCGCTCAAATAAAGCCGGCTCAACGGAACCACACGCGTAATCTGCATGGAAGCGTCCGCCGAATGGTTGTACTTGAACTTCGGTGAAAGCGAACCGCCGAAATCCGTATTTTCAAGAGGCACGCTCACAGAAGGAACTGTGACAAAGGCCTTTACGGACGGATAGGCAATCTTGTGCGTACAGAGATTCCTTTGCCTGAGAACGCGGTAGCACGCCCGGATGACCGCGTCTTCGCCGCTGATGAACTCAAAGTCATCCGCAAGC
>CAVBPI010000149.1:5583-6374 GCA_963596955.1 bacterium
GTAGTTCTCCATGTCGAGTCCCTGCGAGGTTCGAATCTGCTCCAGTGCCTCAGAAAGGTCATGGACATTGAGCGAATCCGAAGATGTGCCTACAAGCACGGCGGAAATCTTCTCCGAAGCACCGGAAGAAATGTAAGTGTCCAGAAAAGCCGTAAATGCGGTGCGTGAATCCCGTCCCGAATCCGCGTGCTCGACATAGGAGGGAAAGTGCTCCGAATCGCCCCTGACCCGGTCATACACATCCTTATACAGTCCGTATTTCAGTTCCAGACCATCAGCGAGCACAGCTATCACCCCTTCCGGATGACGCTCGCCGGCACGACGGAACATCTCGTCCGTGAGCGACAGAACCGGAATGTCTATTCCTTTGGAGACAAGCATGGTGTCAATGTCCCTCATGGCGTAGCGGCAAAGATAGGGCGAGGCTACAATCAGAACCTTTGCAGGAATCCTCGCGGCTGTAAGCACCTCGTCAAAGGTGTTGGAATAGCTGACGCTGCCAAGAGAGGCGAGGGTCATGCTGACGGCAGCCTCGCGCATCGCCGGTATGTTCTCGGCGTCGATATAGCCGCTATACGGAGCGTTTGCCACGTCAAAAACCGGAGAAAGCGTCTCGCCGGCAAAATCATGAAGTTCATCCGGAATCTCTCGACCGTCAATGTTGTCGAAGCGGTCGGACTTCAGAAATTCAGAGGTCAGACTGTAAAGCGGCCCGAAGTCACCGATGAGACCGATGCTGCCGGAGATGCTGCACGGCTCATATCCGTCAAGAAGATGCCATGCCACAGAGC
>CAVBPI010000150.1:0-6373 GCA_963596955.1 bacterium
CATATCCCTGAAAGGGGAGACCCTTAACCCCGAAACCGTCTCCGCTTTCTCCGAAAACATGAAGCATATTGCCGGTTTTTCCAGAATAGAGGTCGTCGGCCTCAACCGTGCCAGAAACGAGGATTTCTCCGCATTTGAAATCCATATCCTGCTGCCTGCCGGTAAATGAAAATTCATGTAAACCACAGATTATCAATTGCTCATGAAACGAAATCTCTCATTGCTGAAGCTTGCCGCCCTGCTTGTCGTTCTTCCGGTTCTGGTCTGGAGTCTGGCTCTTTCGCGGACCTTCGACCTGTGGATGGACTGGCGGAAGGCTCTTGATGAATCCGACTCCGCGTTTGTTCCGCAGGGGCGTCGCCCGGTTGTCATCGGGAGTGAACCTGCCCTGAGCAACGGAGGATTTGTCGGAAAGGTCTCCGGGCTCTGCGCGGAACGCTCCGTGTCGGTTCTCGCATTCGCTCCGTCGGAACTCGGCTCGGAGGATGACCTGAGGCTCTGCGGCGCAGATCTCGTCCTTTCCGGTGATTTCAAGTCCCTGCTTCAAGTCCTTGAGGCGGTGGAGTCCATTCCGGAGATTCGCATCTGTTCCGCCGCCTTCAACTCCTACCGCCCGTCCCGAAACCAGCTCTCCGTAATGCTGCGCCTCTCGCTCCGTCAGCTTGAGAGCACGGGCCAAATGGATAAATCGCCTCAAGGTTGAAGCCTACTGCATAAAGACTGAAAGATTATGAAAAAGCATTTGAAAGCATACGCCCTGCCTGCGGTGCTGGTGATGTCGGCGGTCGTTCTGCTGATGGTTTTCTTCGCCTACGATTCGCTGGCGTTGAAATACAGACGCTATGCCCTCTATCGTAAGGCACATCAGGAGCGCGAGAACCTGACTTCCGCGCTGAATCTCTACCTTTATGACAGTCTGCTTTGTGCTGCAGGGGACAGTACGGACATCTTCCTTTTTGACGGAGAAGATTCGGTCGGGATAGCTGTCTCCGACTGGGGACTCTACGTGCGGGTACGACTTTCCAACACTTCTCCAGATGCGCTGACCATGCTGGTAGGACGCAGGACAGAGTGCCCGGCTGAGGCGGCGTTCTGGGTATGCGACCGCAACCGAGCCTTGTCATTGGCCGCAGATGCGGGGATAGAGGGCTTGGCCTACATACCCATGAACGGGCTGAACTACACCGAGATAGCCTCCCGCTACTATTCCGGCCTCCCGCTTCCTGAGTCTGACCTTCGGCTCTCCGGCTCAGACATGCCTCCTCTCGATTCTGCCGCTTTCAGGAAGGCATCGGAGCTGTGCCGATTATGGCACAAGGACAATATGGACATTGCTCCGCCCGGTTGTCTCACAGGGGAGAGAATCACACTTTCGCGGAGTTCAGGGCTTTCGGACGCTATTGTTTCGGCCAGAAGCGTGATGGTGGAGAGAGGCTTTGAAGGGACTGCGCAGATTTTCGCGAGCGACACCGTGATTGTCGAGGACGGCGCCGTGCTGCGTTTCCCGTCAGGAATCTTCGTCAATGCGGCCGGCGACAGCCATTCTTCAGCCTCAGACGATTGCCGCTCAAATGCTTGCCGCCCCTTTGTCAGACTCGGTTCCGGCAGCGAGGTCTCCGGCTACATTGCCGTTTTTAGCGAGAATGCCGACAGCGGGCTGCGCTTCCCGAGCTATGTGCAGGAGTCGGGCTCCACACTTCGTGGGCTTCTCTGCATTGACGGCTCCTGTGAATTGGCAGGCAATGTCTATGGAGCCGCCTACGTCCGTGACTGCTATCACCGCTCGGGCGGCAACACCTTTCCCGGAACCTTGTGTGACGCGCGTTTTGTCCGCAGCGACTCCCTTGCCTTTCCAATTCTCCTGTCCGGTGCCTACACAAGAAAAACAATTAAGAAAATCTACTGAAGATGAATCTGCTATATCTAATCTTCCGAAGACTCGGAACTAAGGTTCCCGGAGACGGCAAGCAACTCAAGGCCAGCACCTTGGCCGAGGTCTTGGTCACGATGGTCGTCTCAGGCCTGCTGATGTTTGCGCTCTATGAGGGTATTGTTTCCCTGACCGGGATGTTCCGCAAGGCGGAGTCCGGCGGCTTTCATGAGGAGATGTCGTCTCTTGAAGCCGTTGATGTCCTGAGGATGCGTTCGGACAGTCTGGCTCTTACGGCAGAGGGGATTGTCTCCTTTCGGAACGGTCGCCCCGCCGATACTCTTGTGCTTGACTATCCCGACCCTTTCCTCTGCCCGCTGAGCCGGCCTCTTCCTCCGGCAAAGTCCTCCAAACCACGGACGCAGAACGCCTCGCAGGAAACCGTCCCGTCTCCGGATTTCACATTCAAAGGCATCATCGGCAGCGGCTCCGGGACAAAGGCGATGGTTGTCCGCGGAGGGGAACTGCTCATGCTCGGGAGAGGGGAGAGAGTCGGGCAGTTTGATGTGGTTTCATATTCCCCGGAAACTCTGACGCTCGGCTGGAAAGGGCGCAGGATTGAGCTGAAATCGCGATGAAAACGAAACTTCCCGCATTCTCGCTTGTGGAGACGCTGGTCGCCTCGGTAATATTCCTTGCCGTCTTCATGATTGCCACGGATGTTCTCGGAAACCTCGCTGCCCACGACCTCGACTATCCCGGACCGGTCGCGGTGGAGCGCGAGATTGAGCGCTGCAGGGCCGATGCGCTTGACGCAGACGAACTGTTTGTTGAACGGACTTATGATTATCCATGGGGCTGCATCATCGTTTCCCTCTCCCCTTACCGGGAGGTGCCGGAACTTCGGCGAATGACGGTGAATGTAAAAACAAGAGGAGGTGATGTTGTGACATACAAATATATAGAAATATATACTTCGGAATGACATATCATCAATATGAGTTTATATAATCCAGAATCATAAAGGAAAATGTCAATTTTTAGGAGAAAGTTCTCAGATAGGGACAAAACGGCGTTCTTCACGCAGCTGCACACGCTCATTTGCTCCGGACTGGATTTCAGCCGGGCTTTCGGACTGCTCATCGGATGTGCGGAAGGGGCGGAGAAGGAACTTTATTCGCGCGTGTTCGGGCGTGTCGTCGCCGGGGAAGAACTGTGGCGTGCGCTCGGGACCGAGCCAGTTTTCACGACAATGGACTGCTGTGTCGCCCGAATCGGCGAGGAGACAGGGCGGCTGCCGGAGGCTCTCGATTTTCTGACGAACTACTACGAGAAGCGTGACAGCCGGCGGCGGATGATTGTAAATGCGCTGAGCTATCCGCTGATAACCCTTTCGGTCGCCGCGCTCGTTCTCGTGTTCATGCTTTTGGTAGTCGTGCCGATGTTTGAACAGGTGTATTCGAGGATGGGAGGCGAACTCCCCGGCATCACGAGACGGATAGTCGAATTTTCGGACCGTGCCCCTGCCGCGCTGCTTGTCATTTCGGCTCTGGCGGCGGTTTTCTATGTTCTGAAAAGGCTGTACGGCAAATCCGACTCATGGCAGCGCACGTCATCCTCTCTGCAGCTCCGCATTCCTGTCTGGGGTCGTCTTGTCCGCAAGTGGCAGTCCGCCCGTTTCTGCCGCATATTCCATCTTCTTGTCAGCGCGGATGTCCCGATGCTCGAAGCCCTTTCCCTCATGCGCGGCATCGTGACGTTCTATCCTTTCCGCAAGTCGTTGGAAGAGTCCGCCTCTGAGGTTGAAAAGGGCGGCTCCCTGTCCGACGGCCTCGCGCACCATGAATCCCTCTACGGCAAGCGGCTTCTTGTCCTTCTCCGTGTCGGCGAGGAAACCAACACGCTCGACCGCACCCTCCTTTCGCAGGCCGATGCCCTCGACTCCGAGCTTGAGCACGAAGTCCGTCAGCTGAACAACATTGTCGAACCGCTTCTCATCCTTCTGGTGGGAGCCATAGTCGCCTTTGTCCTGATTGCCATGTATATGCCGATGTTCCGTCTCGGCATGACCATCGGCTGACGATGATATTGTCTTACAAAATTCAGTCGGTCAGAACTCCAGAAACAGCCGTGCTACTGCGTCGGATGGCATACGCCAGTCGCCGCGGGGGGAGAGGGTGACGCTGCCGACTTTGGGACCGTCGGGGATGCAGGAGCGCTTGAACTGCTGGGAGAAGAAGCGGCGGATGAAGGTGCGGAGCCATTTGGTGACGGTTGCGCTGTCGTAGCTGCCTGCAAAGGCCTTCTCGGCGAGGAACTGAATCTTTTCGGGCGCGTAGCCGAAGCGGAAGAAATTGTAGAGGAAGAAGTCGTGCAGCTCATACGGACCCACGAGGTCTTCCGTCACCTGAAGAATCTTCCCGTCCTTGCCGGCAGGGAGGAGTTCCGGGCTTACCGGGGTCTCCGTGATGTCTATCAGGATGTCCCTGACTGTCCTTGGCTTTGTCGCCGACTCGCCTGCTGAAACTGTCGCCGACTCGCCTGCCTGGTTATTTGCCGGGCCGGATGCTCCGGCCGTCGTCCCCTCAATGTTGTCCGCTGTCCAGCGCACAAGATGCCGCACGAGGGTCTTGGGGATGCTGGCGTTCACGGCATACATCGACATGTGGTCGCCGTTGTAGGTCGCCCATCCGAGCGCAAGTTCGGAGAGGTCACCGGTGCCGACCACGATGCCGCCCGTCTGGTTGGCGATGTCCATGAGAATCTGCGTCCGTTCGCGTGCCTGCGAGTTCTCGTATGTCACGTCGTGAACTTCCTTGTCGTGCCCGATGTCGAGAAAATGACGGTCGCAGGCCGCTGCAATCGGGATTTCCCTTGTGGTGACACCGAGCGCCGCCATCAGGTCGAGCGCGTTGCGGTAGGTCCTGTCCGTCGTCCCGTAGCCGGGCATCGTCACGCCGATGATGCGGCCGCGCTCCCATCCGAGCCTGTCGAACGCCTGCACCGTCACGAGCAGTGCGAGCGTGCTGTCGAGGCCTCCCGAGATGCCGATGACCGCGGATTTGCAGCCGATGTGGGCGAGTCTTGTCAGAAGTCCCTCCACCTGAATGTCAGTGACCTCGCGGCAGCGCTCGTCCAGTGCTCCTCCAGTGCCTGACGGAACGAACGGATGCGGGTCGATGCCGTGGTGAAGCGCGGCTCCGAAGTCCGTGCCGGCTGCGTTCCCGACCGCGACGAAGCGGTAATCCGCTCTCCAGTCCCCGTTTCCGTCGGGGGAGAGTGCGCTGAAAGTGTTGCTTTTCTGTCTGAGGGTTTCAAGCCGCTCGCTGTCGATGTCCGCGACCGTGAGCGCCCCGGCGAGGCTGAACCGTCTGTTTTCCGCAAGGATGTGTCCGTTTTCGGCAATCAGCGCGGCTCCGGAATAGACCAGGTCCTGCGTCGATTCGCCGTAGCCGGCCGAGCAGTAGATGTATCCGCCGATGGTTCTTGCCGACTGCATCGTGACCAGACTGCGCCGGTAGTCCTCTTTGCCGATGACTTCGTTGCTTGCCGAGAGGTTCACCGTGAGCAGCGCCCCGGCAATGCTGTGGAACGACGACGGCGGCACCGGAGTCCACAGGTCTTCGCATATCTCCACGGAGAACGAAGTCCGTCCGAGCGAGAAAATCTGATTGGAACCGAGAACCGTCCGCTGCCCTGCATAGCTCAGTTCCTCCGGGGACTGCATGAGCTCCGCTCCCGAGGCGAACCACCGGGCCTCGTAGAACTCCCCGTAGTTCGGAAGGTGGATTTTCGGGACGAGGCCGTGAATCTTCCCCCTGCCTATGACCGCGGCGCAGTTGTAGAGATGTCCCGCGAATCGCACGGGGACGCCGATGACAACCGCCGTGGCCAGCCCTTCCGTATGTCCGGCAATCTCCGCCACGGCCGTCTCTGCGGCCTCTATGAGCAGGTTCTGACCGAACAGGTCCGCGCAGCTGTAGCCCGTGACGCAGAGTTCCGGGAATGCGAGCAGGGAAACCTGCCTTTCTTCCGCCTTGTCAATCAGCTCGCAAATCCTTTCCGCATTCCTCCGGGGGTCAGCAAGGCTCACCACAGGAACTGCCGCCGCCACCCTCACAAATCCATAATCCTTCATAACTGCCTGTCTTTCTGAATGTTTGTCGCCCGGGCTATCTGATGCACATTATCGACAGCGCGACCTTCTTTTCCGAATCATTGAGACTGACCTTTCCGGTCTTTTCGTCGATTTCCGTGACCTTCAGAGAAAGCCCGCTGATAGTCTTGACTCCTTCCCGGCTGCCGGCAAACTTGTAGGACAGGTCTGCCTTGATAGTCTGTCCGACTTCCGACGGATATGAGTCACAACTGAGCCTGTACCATTCGTCTTTGCTGTCCGTCGTCATCAGAAAGAGATTGTCCGGGCTGAAGTATATCGTCTGCCAAGTCTTGTCGTCATACTGATAGACCTCTTTTCCATTGACATTGAGGGCTGCACTGCCT
>CAVBPI010000151.1:0-2881 GCA_963596955.1 bacterium
TCCCTGGACCTCAAGCCGGACTTCACGACGCCCGAATACTCCTACAGGACGGAAGAGGACGTCGAGACCGCGCTCTACGGCACCTACAATGCCCTGATGGGACGCTACAACCGTCTCTATAACGGTCCAATTTACACCTATCTCTCCATATCCGACGAGTTCTACTACCGCTCCTACCAGCCGGCGCAGGATGTCCGCATCTATTCGTTCGACGCATCCGAAATCGAGATTCAGAAGATGTGGGTGGGGCTTTACCAGTGCATCTCCCGCGCCAACTACCTGATTCACTACGGCGGCCAGTCCGCTCCCGACACAGAAGAGGTGAGGGCGATGCTCGGAGAGGCAAAGTTCCTGCGCGGCTACTGCTACTTCCTGCTCGTGACCAACTTCGGAAGCGTGCCCATGCCGCTTGAGCCGACCATGTCTCCCGACAGCCGCTACTTTCTGCCGCAGACCCCGATTGAGGGTGTCTATGCCCAGATAATCAAGGACATGAAAGATGCGGAGGAAACGGTCCACGAGATTGACGAACTCCAGACCAACGAGAGAATATCAAAAACAGGTGTGCAGGCCATGCTCGCGCGGGTCTATATGTCAATGGCCGGCAAACCGCTGGAAGACACTGACAGATACGCGGATGCGGAGTCTTACTGCGAGAAAGTCATCAAGTCCGGAAAGCACGAGCTGAACCCGGACTATAGGCAGATTTTCATCAACCAAATCACCGGTGTCTCCGAACCTAAGGAATGCCTTTGGGAAATCGCCGCCTTCGGCAACAACCTCGACGGCACCACACAGGCGGGGATGCTCGGAATCGAGAACGGAATCTCCTGCATCAACGAGACCGTCGGCTACTCATCAGGCGCGATAAGAATCAGCAAGAAACTCTGGGACAGCTTCATGGGCGACAATGACCTCAGGCGTGACTGGTGCGTCGCATCCTACTACTACAAAACAATTCCGAACACCCTGAACGTCGAGAAGACCGAATGGGGCGCGGACAAGATTCGCGAGCGCAACTGCGGAAAATGGAGACGGGAATATGAGACCGGAACCAAGGCCAAGTCCTTCAACGCCACCAATTTCCCGGCCATTCGCTACTCGGATGTGCTGCTGATGAAAGCCGAGGCGATAAATGCACGGCGCGAGGGACCGAACTACGAGGCTTATGAGCTTGTCAATCAGGTGCGCCGCCGTGCGGCGGGTCTCCCTATTGATATTCCTAACGAGGGTGACGAGGATGATGAAAGCGTTGTTGGTGTCGATTTGAAAAAGGGTATGGACGAGACGGCATTCCTCGCGGCCATAAAGAAAGAAAGGATGGCTGAGCTCTGCTTCGAGGGCGTGCGCAAGACCGACCTCGTCCGCTGGGGCGAGCTTGTGGAGAACGTCAAGGCAATGGGAAGGGACCTCGGGACATATTTCCCGAACAACAGCTATAAGCTCGTCGGCGAGAACATCTCCGACCGCAACGTGCTCTTCCCGATTCCGGTTTCGGAATATTCGATGAACAAGAACATCGTTCAGAACAAAGGTTGGTAAAAAACTCATTTCCAAGTATATGAAAATCAGGAATATATTTTTATTCGTCGCCGCGGCCCCCGCACTCTGCGGATGCTTCGCCAAGGAGACGCCCGTCTGCGACATAGAGGTCTCGACGGAAAAGGAAACATACGCCGTGGGGGAGAGCGTGGTGTTCAAGTTCAGCGGAAACGCGGACAACATCGTGTTCTATTCCGGAGAGCCGGGGCACAGCTTCGACCGCAAGGGTGCCCATTTCGCGAACAACCCGCTTAAAGTCAAGTTCCGCACGGCCACCGACGGAGTTCTGGTAGGAGGAAAGCCGGACGATAATTTCCGCTTCCTCGTCTCAACCGACTTCAATGGTGTCTTTGACGCGGAAAACGTGCGCTCCGCCAAGTGGACCGACCTCACCGACAACTTCGGAGTCGCGTCCGAGGGCGGGCTCGTGAACACGGACTCAAAGGAACTCGACCTCAAGGCTCTGTTGCCCGAGACTGCCGGAGCGGAGAATCCGGTGTTCTACCTAGCGTTCAGGTATTTCGACAAGAACCCCGACGCTCCGGTCAAGAACCGCTGGGTGGTGCGGACCTACAGCGTGAAGAGCGTCGGAACCGACGGGGAGGAGACAGTGCTTGCGGACAAGTCGCAGACAATGGGCTGGCAGACAGTCACTCTCGGTACCGATATGGGCGGGGAAAAGCTCTGGAGCGTCGGCGGCACGCAGGTCATGGCAGAGGGGCAGAAAAACGTGAACTACGCCATCCACGGCAAGGACGAATGGCTGGTTTCCAAGGCCTTCTATCCCAACAAGGTTTCCCCGGACAGCGGCGAGGTCATCAGCTTCATCAGCATAACCCCGTCATCTTTCAGCTACACATTCAGCAAGCCTGGAGTCTATGACGTCGCGTTCGACTGCTCATCCGTCTGGTACAACGGCAGTGCGTCGAAGGTTCTCAGAAAGACAATCACCATAACCGAATAGGCCACATAAACCCAACAGAACGGACAATGAACATTCTGCTTTCACTTCTATCCATCACGGGAGGTCTGACGCTCAACGCGGGAAACACGACAATTACTTTTGAAAAGACGGAGCGCGGCTATGCCGTAGCATCCGCGTCGGCCGACGGGCTGTCCCTCAGCTCGCCTTCCGGAGAGTGCGTCGTGCTCTTTTCCGAGGAAAAGCCTTCCGGTGAACCCATCATGCCCAAGCCCTACCCCGACTATCCCGTGAACGCCATCAACGACCGCACCTACAGCGCCGTCGGACTCAACACGGCAGGGGAGGCCATGCGCTTCTTCCTGGAGGATCTTGCCTATGTCGGGGACGACATGATTGTGCTGAGCCACGACTGCG
>CAVBPI010000151.1:2891-5425 GCA_963596955.1 bacterium
GGATTTCTCGCTGCTGAACTGCTGGTATGTCAGCGGAGGCGACATAATCCTAGAACAGAGGCTCACTGCAAAAAAGGACGGCTGGTGGTCGCTCCAGACCCCGACCCTCGCCGAGTTTGACCGCGGCGACTTCACGTGGGCAACCATTCCCGGCTATTACCATTCCGACCGCTTCAACCCCGATTTCCACACCGCCCTGAACTACGGCATAGGAATTCCGGAACGCCCTGCGGTGCTCTTCGAGGGCACCTGCACCACGCTTTCGGCGCTCATCTCCGACGGACAGGGGCTCTCGCTCGCCGTCTCCGCCCTTCCGGGACAGTCACGCGACCCGTGGAAATGGGACCGCAACACCAACGGAGTATGGAAGGTGGGAGTCTCGCTCGTGAACCGTGACGGCGTCTTCACCCCGTCGGTGCACAAGCCCGTGCTCGGCGAGGAAGGCTCATTCCTGAAGGCGGGGGAGAGCACCACGCTCAAGGTGGCCTACACCCTCAGGAGGGCGGACTGGTACTCGACCTACTCTCATGTCGCCCTTGACATAAACCGCCTTCCAGAGCAGCTTGCGATGCGCGAGACGCACTGTTCGCTGAGCAGGCGCCTGTCCATGCTCCGCGCACATGTCCTCGACGACAAGGCATCGCGCTGGCGTACAGTGGAGCTTGATGGCAGGACGCTTGGCGCACAGGACTACCTCGGCTCGGTGAAGGACTCCGACCACGATGCGATGAAGAACGCCGACTACGGCACGATGTGGATGCTCGGGCGTCTGACCGGCGACCCTCGCATCACCTCGGACCGCCTGCCCTACGCGCTGAACTTCAAGTTCGCCAACCAGGGCGAGGACGGAGCCACGAAAGGGCAGTACTATCTCTATAAGAGCCAAAGGTTTACCGAGGAATGGGGACATTACACCGAGCCTATGGCCAACACCTTCTATATGCTCTGCGACCTCGGAAACATAAGCCTCTTCGAGCCTGAAAATCAGGAAATACGTGAGCGCATCCGGCTCGCCGCCGACAGGCTTTTGGCATGGATGCACCCGGACGGACACTGGGAGGTGGCCTACGACAACCTCACGGGAGAGCCGCAGTTCACCGACATTCCGGACCTGCGCCCGACCTTTTACGGGCTGCTGATTGCCTACCGCACCCTCGGGGACAGGAAATATCTCGACGCCGCGCTCAAGGGAGGCGACTGGCTGCTTGAGAATGCCGTCAGGCACGGCTCCTACATCGGCGTCTGCGGAGACACCCGCTTCGCGCCCGACTTCGCCACCGCCCAGACAGCGCAGGCGTTCAACGACCTCTACGCCCTCACAGGAGAGGAAAAATACCTTCAGGCATACATCGAGGCCGCCAAGACCTACACCACTCATGTGTTCACGCACCCGTTCCCGACGGACGAAATGAAGCTTGCCGGGGAGAAAGTCCGCGAATACCGCCGCGACTTCGAGATTTCGCAGGTGGGCATGAACTTCGAGCACGGGGGCACATTCGGCTCGGCTAACAAGGTCGGTCCGATACTGCTCGCCTCGCACGCCGGGATGTTCGTCCGTCAGGCCGCCCTCACGGGGGACACGCTCATGCTCGACATGGCAAGGCTCGCGGTCACCGGCAGGGACGCATTCATCAACAAGACCACCGGAGCGGCGTCCTACTACTGGTACGCCATGAACCGCGGCCCGGGTCCCTTCCCGCATCACGCATGGTGGCAGATAGGCTGGATGATGGACTACCTGATTGCAGAGGCCTGCTTCCGCTCCGGCGGCGAGATTGACTTCCCCGGCGGCTTCTTCACCCCAAAGGTGGGTCCGCACCGCCCCTACGGATTCGCTCCGGGACGGCTCTACGGCAAGAAAGTACGGCTCACGATGGAGGACGGCATCAGCCTCGACAACCAGTATGTCGAATACATCACGGCACGCAGCCTCGATGGGCGCAGGCTCTTCGTAGTGCTGATGAACAACTCCACAAAGGTTCAGGAATATTCCCTCGCACGCGGTTCCGAATCCTCGAAGAACACGAAGGTCGTCAGCCGGAATGGCAGGATTGAACCTTGGGGAATGAAAGTGGAAACGATAAAAATATAACAATATGACGAAACTTTATACAAGACGGATTTTCAGCGCGTTGTCCGCTCTCACCTTATGTCTTGCCGCGGCGGCGCAGGAGACCGTCGTCAAGGTTGCCGACTTCGGTGCCGTCCCGAACGACGGGAAGAACGACCTCAAGCAGATTCGCAAGGCATTCAGGAAGGCGGAAAAAGTCGGGGCCACGAAAATCGTCTTCGAGGCCGGCACCTACGACATATTCCACTCCGACATCGAGGAGAACGACGCGCTCGTCCTCAGCCACGCCCCGAACGTGACAATCGAGGGAGCCGTCGATGCGGACGGGGAACCTGCCACCATGCTCCTGCGCCACTACGAGATGGCTCCGGACATCAAGGCGAAGAATCTTCTGCGCATTGACGAGTGCGAGAACTTCACGCTCAAAAACATGAAGTTCGACAACAGCCCGCGCTACATGACC
>CAVBPI010000151.1:5435-6346 GCA_963596955.1 bacterium
GCGGTGAGGTGGTCTTCAACGACGGCAAGCACGTGGTCGTCAGAATCTTCGACGGGTGCTCTCTCGTTGACGGCACGAGGCTCTACTGCGCCAACCTCTGGGACCTCTCCACGCGCAATCTCAAGCACACCGGCTCGGTGACCTTCGGCGGCTCGGTCAGCAAGAAGGCCGCCGAATACACCACGCGCGTCACCAACTGGGAGGAGCGCAAGGTGCTCATCAGTTCCGCCGACGCAGCCTCGAAGATTGAGGTCGGCGACGGCATCAGCTGGCACTTCGGCTGGAACGGCACGCAGGTCGATTTCTGGAAATGCGACAACATGAGGATGGAGAATGTTCATAGCTACTCCGCAATAGGCTTCCATTTCCAGTCCTCCCTCTGCCGCAACCTTTCAGGCAGCCGCGTCCGCATAGGCCGGGAGGGCGATGACCTTAACTGCGGAAGCCGCGACGCATGGAAGATGTGGCTCTGCATGGGGACGGCGACCATGGACAGAATATATATGGACGGGGTCCGCTGGGACGGGCAGAACGTCCACGGCAAGTTCCTCTATTTCATGGATGCAGAAGGTCCTAACACCGCCACGTTCAGCTACAACGGGATGTCCGTGGAGCGCGTTGAGCCTGGAGACAAGATAGGAATGTGGAAGGACCGCGAGAACGAGACGCTGATGACCGTGAAGAGCTACGAGGTCCTGCCGATAGAATGGGGCAAGCCGAGGCTCGTCCGCGTGGGCTTCGAGGAGCCGCTGCCGGACTTTCTCTGCGCATCGACGCCGTGCAACCCGTATTCCCACACCTGTCATTACACGCTCGAAAACTCCGAGTTCCGCAACATCGCCGGCTGCGCGAGCATCCTCCGCAACGACGACAGCACGCTCCGTGGCTGCACATTCGCCCACATCATGTAC
>CAVBPI010000152.1:0-359 GCA_963596955.1 bacterium
CACCCTGCGCTGAGCGCCGTCTCCAGCCAGTTGATGTTCCCGATGTTCTGAAAATAGCAGCACCATTCCGGAACGAAGCCCGCCGGCACGGAAACCTCCGTGAGACCGAAGAAATCCTTCATCTGCGTCGAAAAAATCGTGAGCGCGATACCGCTGGTGAAGCCGACGACAATCGGATATGGGATGAAATGGAATATGGTTCCAAGCCGGCAGAAGCCCATCACGATCAATATCACTCCCGCCATAATCGTCGCTACCGTAAGCCCGGCCATCCCGTACTGCCCCACGATTCCGGCGACGATGACGATGAAAGCCCCCGTAGGTCCCCCGATGAGGAAGCGCGACCCTCCGAAGACCGA
>CAVBPI010000152.1:369-5151 GCA_963596955.1 bacterium
CGACCTCGTTCACCGAGACGAACCTCTCCCTGCTGTACCGTCCCTTCTGAAACAAATGAAAGAATTTAGGACGGAATACCCTTGTGTATTTCATCAGATACCGAAAACTAAAAATGCGGCCCGTAGCCGCACAACATTAAACACTACTATAATACCATTTCTTATTCGGGACGCAAAGATACGACATCCGTTTCGTATTCCGAAATATTCAGGAGAAAATCTGCGTTAGAAAATCTATACCAGACCTGCACGTCACTCGATGTCAGGGGCTTCGGAAATATCTGAGCTGCCTTCAAATTCAGGTTCGAGGAGGTAGAGGTCGTTCTCGTCGATTTCCTGAAAGGGGCAGAAAAGTTCGTAGGCGGTCATCTCCTCGACCTGTTCCTGGACTTTCGGCGGGAGGGACGGGAAGAGGTTGTAACCAGTACGGAACTCGATGAAATTCACTGAGGTGGAATAGTCGTAAAGGTTCGGGCGGGAAGAGGGTGAGGCCGGGACGAGAAAGGCAACCGAGGTGAAGCCGAGAGGCATCAGGCCCTTGCCGCTGTCCTTTTTGCAGACCGCGACGAACCATGCTGACGGAGCGGGGCTGTCCTTTGCCGCATAGACAGGGCCAAGAACGACGTTCGTGTTGCCGTAGGGCTTCTTCCACGCCCATCGGTAGCATTCGTCAACGACCTGAACCAGAAGGCTCTCGGAGGGGACGGCCGTGCCTTTCTTCACGAAGCGGCGGAACTTGTACTTGTCCTCGGCGACGCTCGCAAGGTCGAGGTTCCAGCAAATCCAATTCGGGAATGAGCGGCTTGTGTCGATGCTCGCCACACAGTTGTCAAAGACAAGGCTGTCCTCATGAGTCCATTCTGACGGCGTCGGAGTCCCCCAAAAGGGAACATAGGTTCTGAGACGCTTGGGCAGGCGGGCGGATATGACGGTTTCCTTCAGACGGTAGTCCTGAGGGCTGTCGGTGCGTGGAGCGTTCTGCGCCGCGACAGAGAATGCGCAGCAGAGGATTCCGGCCACAGACAGGCAAGCCGGCAAAAGGCTTCGGAGACTGCGAGGAAAAAGAATGCGGCACAAAATACTGTCCGGCAAAAGAATGCGGCGCGAAATAATATTCCCGAAACTTTCCATCATCATCGAGCCTAATTATCCGAATCCGCGAACCATATCGACATATCGACCCGAGACTCAGCCGAAGCCTCGTCCTTCGTGTCGAGAGCGCAGAAAAAGTCCAGCCCCGTAAGCGCCTCCACCTCGTCTATCGTGGTGACATATTCCTCAAGTGGCCTGCGGCCGGCACGGTTGTCACAGACGAAGGCTATTCCGTGGTAGCGTCCGCAGCGCCGCACGAGCATGACCTTGTAGAAGGCATCGGGGACGGCGACCTTGTGCGGTCCGATGCATCCGTAGGCACATTCGCGGTAAATCGGGCCGCAGGCTATCCACACCCGGCCGTAGTCCCGCGCCAGCGAGCGGCACTTCTCCTCAAGCGACTTCCACACGCCGCCGTTCAGGTTATGATTCTGCGGGCAGGCGTTCGTGTAGTAGAAAGATTCGCGCATCGCAGTTTCGCTCCATTTCATGTCGCCGGCAGGAGCCATGTGCCCGCGGTCCCAGCCTGAATTTCTGTAGTCGTCATTGTCTGCCTGTGGGAAATCCAGAGAATAATCCACCTTGAAACTGCTGCACCGCCTGACTTCGCCGTCTGTCTCATGGTCTTCCAGTTCCCACGCGACCCACTGAGGGGTGAGCCTGTTGAGGTTATACATCAGCGTGAACCCTTCGTACTGCACCAGTCTCGTCGAGTCCGTCACCGTAACCTCCGGAAGTTCAAGCTTTTCCGTCCCGCGGATTCCACGATTGCCGCACGATTGAACCGTCGCGAGGAGCGAAATTATGAGAGAGAATCTTAAAATCAAAGACATATTTGCCATGCATTATTATCGAACGGCGATCTGGAGACTACCCTGCTCACCACCGCCATTCGGGGCGGCAAAGTTAGCGAACATTTTTCACAACGCAAGCAAACGCCAAGAATCAGCTCCGTCATTTCATCACGTTGCCGCGGGCGTCGAGGATGACTTCGGAGTAGTCGTCGATGAGGATGGCGCGGAAGATGTTGGCGTTCACGGCACGTATGGAGCCGTAGAGGGGTTCGGTGAGACGCCGGCACCTGGAATCCATCAGCCCGCAGCGGCCGCCGATGCGGTAGGAGAAGAGGCCGGTATCCACATCGTGCTCGACATAGGAAATCTCGCCGTCACGGTTCTCAAGGCGTTCCTTTATGGTGTAGGTCAGACTGTGGATGTCGTCGAGGACGAATGAGTTGAGAACGCTTCCGTCGTAGGCGAGCTGCATACGGATGCCGGCCTTGGAAACTATGGCATATTCAGCGTAGGTGCTTATGTCGTCGTATTCCGGACGGATAATCCACTCTCCGCTGCGGTCAATGACGCCGCATTTTCCCGTAGTGTCGGCCACGGCGCAGTGTCCGTCATGGAACACGAAGTCGCTGAGGGAGTTGCCGTGATAGGGGTAGCGGAACGGTATCACCGTGTTTCCCCTGCGGTCGATGAACCCTATCATTCCGTTCTTCTGCACCCCGGCAAGCCCGTCCGAGAACACCCATGCGCGGCGATACTGGGCAGGGATGACGATTTCGCCGTTGTAGGAATTGTAGTACCCGCGCTTCCTGTCCGCGCAGAATATGGCGAGGGAATCGTAGGTAGAGTTGCTTGTCCACTCTATCTTGATGTCGCGGATGGTGATTTTCCCGGTCTCCGTGTTCTTGATCGACACTTTTCCGCCGGATTCCTTGACGGCCACGATGTCGTCTCCGAGGAACTCGCATTTCTGAATGACATCATCGTCGTCATCTTCATCGGAGCAAGAGAAAAACAGCGGGGAAGCCGCAAGGACGCACACGATGACGCCTGCCAGCACGGGCAGCGCCACCTTCAAATTCATTTTCATATTCATTGAGTTTAAATTTAACATTTTCATTATTCGGCTATTTTCGGATGACGACGCGAAGTTCGCATGAAACTCATTGATATACAAGCAATTTTCGCAGAGAAGTATGAAACCGCGCGATGATGTATGAACGAACGCCGACGGCATATTTCATACATCCGGACGTCATTTCGTACATTGCGGACGGAAGGTGTCGGATAGTCGGAAATATTCAGTATTTTTGCATCGAATTATGCGAAAAGTTCGAAATATCATAATCTCCAAAGGCACGGAACTCCTCAGGATTCCGCCGGACTGTCTGATGTATGTCTCGGCGGAGGGCAACTATTCCCATGTTGTCACGGCGGACGGCCGCACGAGGCTCGTCACGTTCCAGCTCGGCCAGGTCGAGGACGCGATAAACGCTCAGCTCGGCGATGCTGGGATGACATTTCTGCGCCTCGGACGCGGGCTCATCATAAACACGGACTACATCTATCTCGTCGATGTGGCGAAACAGGAACTGGTGCTCTCCGACTTCAGGGGAAACTACCACGAACTGTCCGCGTCAAAAGAGGTTCTCGCGAAACTAAAGGCATATGTTGAATCAATCGAAAAGGCTGAAGATGAATAGGATTGATGATAATACAGATATAAGGGACGACGAGCTCAGGGTGCTCGGCAAACGAGAGACGCCGACCGGAGGCACACGCCGGAAGGGACTCATAATCAGCGGAGCCGTGGCGGCGGCCGTTATCCTGACGGTTGCGGCAATCCTGCTGTGCACGAAAAAGAAAGCCGCCGATGACGGGAACGTGCCGGGGTTCTATGAAACGGAGCTCGCCGACAGCAGCAGTCTGGAGACCGGACCGCAGACGGCGCTCCCGGAAAGGCTGGGCACATACGCGGACACGGCCCATGCCTACACGGAGCACATTGAAAGGACGGTAAATGACATTCCCATAGACATTTACATTCCCCACAACGCGACGCCGCGGCTTTTTGTCGGAACGCCGCGTCTTGATGACAGAAATGTGGTGTTCACGACGCAGGCGGCGGACATCAGGGCCGACAACGGAAAAATCGTCGGGGCGTTCGTCCTGAACGGGAAACCGCTGACCTGGGGGCTCAGCAAGAAGGGCTACTGCGGCATAATCGACGGGAAAGTGAGCGTCGGCGTCGCTGACAACTCCCCTCTTTTCGAGGAGGCGACGGAAAAAGGCGGATTCTTCTTCCGCCAGTACCCGCTTGTTGATAATCACCGCATCGTGGAGAACCAGCCTAAGGGAAAGTCCATACGCAAGGCCCTGTGCGAGCGGAACGGGGAAATCTTCGTGGCCATGTCCGCGACTCCGGAATCATTCCACGATTTCGCTCAGGCGCTCGCCGACCTCGGTGTCGGAAACGCCGTCTATCTAGTAGGAAGCACGTCCTACGGCTACTACCGCGACGAGACCGGCAAACTCTCGGTCATCTACGACAAGCGGCGCGGCGGCCAGAAATACGAGAACCACATCCAGTGGGTCGCCGAGAATTAAATCATACTGCAATTAAGTCGTGAAGTTTACGGACATAGCCGACAAAAGCCGGAGTCTTGACATTGAAGAATGATTGGAGATTCCAGTCTGAGAAAGGCTCCTCTTTGTAAAGTGTGGCCGGGAGGATGTCACCATTGGAGCAGACATAGTCCAGAACACATTTGACATATTCTTCCTGCTCCGGGTTGAGCGGACTGTCATTGAGGTACTTTGAATAGAGTTCCAAAGCCTTTTCGCGGTTCACTCCGACAATAGACCGGAGGAATGCCGCCACACTGTCGCCGCAGATAAG
>CAVBPI010000152.1:5190-6223 GCA_963596955.1 bacterium
TGATACTCTTCTTTGGTTCCCAATTCTTTCCAGCAAATATGCTCCAGAGAAAGAATGTCGTCTTGAGTCAGCTGCTGCATATTACGAATCTTTTCCAGCACGGGATGTTTCCTGTTTTTGGAAATGTAGTCGATAACCCGCTCTCTGTATGTGAGCGATGGAAACGTATGCTCAGGAGCGTCCTTGTACTCTATGATATCGGGAATATTGATGGTGAACGTGCGCTTCTTGTCATCCTTTATGAACTGAACCAAGTCCCTGATTTCGAGGCGTACCTTCTCAAGTCTCTCCAGCGTCGCGCCATTCCAGAAATCCGGCCGGGCCACTTCATTGATGATTTCAATCTTGCTGTTCACCTGCTGTATGGATGCTTTCCCTTGGAGGGACTTTGCGATTTCCGTGATATGCGCCATACTTTTACTTGCCGGATGCTCCGGAAGAATCCGAGACAGCTGGATGTTAAGGACGAGAATGTCGAAGCGCAGGGCCGAATTGTCGGTTGCACTGCGGATAACGATGGGTGCAATCCGGTCTTTCAAATCCAATGCATCAATCTCCGAAAGGCAGACCCAAGCGGCTTCCTTACGGAACTTATCCACAACTTCCCAATGACTGCGCACCGTGATGTTTTGGTCGTTCAATGCAAGAATCTGACTGCGGAGCGTCTGCTTTATATCATTCCGAAGTTCACGCGCAAATGAATCCTGCTGGAATTGAGCATTCTGAAGCGCTACCACCATATCCACACGAAGATCGAAAAGACGCTCTGTAACCGAAATCACAGGAGTCTGAGGTTCCCCGTCCGGAGTAAGATCGAAAAAGTCGAAGTTGCCGCACCAATCATAAATGTTGAAGAACTGCTTGTCCAGGCCGTCGCCGTGCACATCCGGTGATTTACGAGTGCCGCGGCCAATCATCTGCCAGAACTTGATTTTGGACTTGACCTGCTTGAAGAACACCAAATTCAGGACATCCGGAACATCTATGCCGGTGTCCATCATATCCACGGAAACCACAATCTGCGGCATCTTGC
>CAVBPI010000153.1:0-4617 GCA_963596955.1 bacterium
GTATGGAACATCCTTTTCCGTGAATCCCTTGGCGGAAACCCAACTGTCGAGGTTAAGGCGGATTTCCTCGCGGATGTTTTCCGGGATTTCAGGATAAATCCGTTCGTTCTGAATCTCCTCCTCCCGCTCTTCATCGTTTTCGGCCGAAACCTCAGTGCCGGAGTTGAGCGCCATCACGATATAGCCCGAATCGGCTGCGTAGTTGATTATCTTTATCGTGAAGAACATATAGGTGAGGATATACATGGGCACGAGCGCGAGGTAGCCCCAGCTGTTGACAAAGAGACAGACGAACGCACAGATTCCCGTCGCCAGCGCGGTGAGGAATATCCAGTGAATCCAGGACAGCCTCGGCGCGTTGTTCTCGGCGTAGTATTCGTTCGTCAGCTTTATGACCTTGCGGAAACTTTTTGCGAAGATTCTTGCATAGGCGAATAGCTGGATGAAGAAGAGTCCCGCAGCTGTCAAGTATATATAGTTGTATGCGGCAGGCCACAGCCAGTAGCTGAAGTAGGGCATGGAAACTACTCCCGTTATGACGAGGACATCGCGGATTACACATCTGAAGGTGATGACTTCCGGGTTGATGAATACGAGAATTATGCTCGTCAGCAGCAGTGCCTGATAGGGTGCGGTGGCGAGTATGGCCAGTTTATCGAATGGGTGTTTGTAACCTACGATGACGCAGAGAAAACTCAGCACGGCAAGCGTCGCGCAGGCTATCGCGAAGATTTTTCTCGCCTTCCTGAACTTTCTGAACTCCGTCTTGTCGGGAATCCTTACGGTAAGGACAATAATCGAGAGCGTCAGTATGACTCCCGAGGCAAAAAGCATTAGATATGGATATATGTCGCTCATACAACAGTTCAAAGTTTTTGTGGCTTTCCATGGCGGAAAACCCTACAAATTTACGAAATTTATCGGGTATTTCATGAAATACCTGCGTGTATTTGATGAAATATAGGAATTTCTGACCACATCAGGACTAATTTTGCAACGGTTTTCGGCGATTGCGCAGAATTTGACAACGCTTGTCTGCGCATCGCGGCCGGAAACCTTGATTTGTTGTTAAGATTACAGTGAAGGGCGGACGACGCAGTTTCTGCCTTTGTCCGATGCCCTTTGGTTCTGACCTATTTAGAATATACTAAGCAGATACTTAACCTTAAAAACACGCGTTTTGTATGTTTACAGGCAGCGGCCTCCAGCGATTGGACGCCGCTGCTGTAGTTTTTGCGAAAATGTTGTATCTTTGCGCTCCGGAAATTTGAACCTGAAGCGGAGAGAGTGTGTCGTTGATAATGTTGCAGTAAAAAATAAGTGAAAATGGAATACTGTCTGATTTTCTCAAATATCGTTCTGATTGTCGTCGTCTGTGTCATGCTGGTAAGGCAGGAATTCAAGTCGAAGAGTCTTGTCGCGGCCATAGGCAAAGTTCTCGGGGAGCATCTGGACCAGTCGCAGCAGGAACCTGTGCATCTGAGCGTCGATGAGATTATGGATGTCCTGCGCACCGGCGGCTATGTTCCCTCTCGTACTGACGAGAAGACCGTGGATTTCAAGAAGGAAGGCATACTGTACCGCGTGAGCTACGCCGGGAACCGCATGGATATGTCCCTCACCTTCAATATGGACAAGCTTTCCGCCGAGGAAGAGCGTGATGTCAGGGATATCTGCGCCCGCGTTTCGGCCAGCATAATCATGGCCGACGCATTTCTTGACGAACCGGACAAGGACGGCAATTCCACGATTACCTTCAGAATCAGCATGATGCTCCGCTGCAAGGATGAGTTCGCTGCCTCATACGGCGAATATATCGAGATTCTCGACGAACTCCACGCCCGTTTCATCAAGGCCTACAATGAGGGCGACGATTCCGCCACCGACCAGCCCGATGACCCCGCCGCCATTCCCGTCCCGCCTTCCTCCCGCAGCAAGCTCCTGAACTGAACGCATTATGACTCGCCGGCATCTCTATTTCATAAAACTGGCAAAATTGCCGGTTTTGTGACGCGGCTACTTCCGGGGTTGGGCGGAGTATCGGCCGGGTGTCATTCCGAATGTCTTTTTGAAGGCGGTGATGAAATAGGAGGCGGTCTGGAAGCCGCATTGCTCCGCGATTTCCGAAATCGGCAGCTTGCCTTCTTTCAGCAGGGTGCAGGCCTTTTCCATCCGGATGAGACGAATCAGCTCGATGGGGGTCTTTCCCGTTATTGCCTTTACTTTCAGGTGCAGGTTTCCCCTTGACATACAGACATCGGACGCAAGTTTCTCTACTCCGAATTCTGGGTCGCCGCTGGACGAGTCGATGCACGCGAGAACCTTGGTCAGAAATTCCTCGTCCTGAAGCCGCAGCTGGCGTGACGGGTCGATGAAGCGGTCGAGCCTTGCGCGGCGGATGCGGTCCTCGTAGCGGCTTGCCATCTCCGCCATTCTGCGCTCGTTCCTGCGGTTGATGCTGCGGATGAGGCGGTAGGTTCCGAAGCCGAGAAGCGCGAGGGCGGCGAGGGCGAAGATTATGCGTGCGGCCGTGCTTCTGTACCAAATCGGGCGCACCCTTATCTCAAGCCGGGCTTCATTCCCGTCCCAGACCCCGTCGCTGTTTGCAGCCATCACCCGGAAGACATATTTCCCCTTGTCGAGGTTTGAATAGGTCGCCTCGCGGCTTCTTGCGCTCACCCAGTCCTTATCGACGCCGTCGAGCCGGTAGCGGAAGTTGTTGCCGTGCTCGGAGCTGAAATCCGGACAGGAGAAGCGCAGCGTGATGGAGTTCTGATAGTGTTTAAGGACAATTTTCTGGACTGACGCGATGTTGCTGGGGAGTATTCCTGTGCCGTCTCCGGGGCGGACTTCCGTGTTGTTGAGCATGAGACCTGACAGTACCGGAGCCACGGTCGTCGTGTCCGTGTCGAGTTCCCCGGGGCTGAAGCTTCCCAATCCCCTTATCCCGCCGAAATATAGCCTTCCGTCAAAGCCTCGGCAGTTCGCATAAGTCGAGAATTGGGTGCAGGGGAATCCTTTCCCGGCATGATAGAGGCTGTGCTTTCCGCTGCGGAGGTCGCAGTGGCACAGGTAGTTGTCCGTGCTGACCCACAGGCTTCCGTCAGACTCCTCCTCGATGCCCCTTATCGTGACCGACTGAAGATAGGGAACCCTTGCCAGCCTTCCTGCGCCATTGCTTTCGGACTGGGCTTCCCACAGCAGCAGTCCGTCCGCCGTGCCGATTCTGACGGAACCGTCTCCGCAGAACGAAAGGCATTGAATCTGAATCAGATTGTCAAATTCTGCCGGCGTAATATCGGCGAGTCTGTTGTCCGCCTCCTGCCTATAGACTTTCAGACTTTCCTTTGAGCCGACCCAGAGGTTGCCGTCGTGGTCCCTTTCGAGGGTGAGTATTCTCGTGATGCGTTCGGACGGACCGAGGGCTACCCTTGTCATGGAAAGACTTTCGGGGGAGAACAGGTATAGCCCGACAAGCGTTCCCAGCCACAGCTGCCCGTTTCCGGCATCGCATATTGCCATGACATCGGACGGCCGCGGAATTGTCCTCACCGTTCCGCTCTTCATGTCGATTATTCCGAGTCCGTTAATCTCGCTTCCGGCATAGACCGTCTTTTCGTCGGGCGAGCAGTACAGGCAATGAACATTGTCAAGGGGATAACTCGTCCGTCGGCCGGTCTGCGGATTGAAATGATTGAGTCCCCCGTATCTCGTGCCAATCCACAGACTGCCGTCATTCCCCGCGACGAGTCCCGTGACCACATCGTCGTCAAGGGCTTCCGGAGCATCCGCAAATGAAATCGGGGTGAAACGCTCCTTTCTGCCGTTCAGATACTTGACACCTGCGTAGCTCGTCCCGGCCCACAAACCTCCGTCTCTGTCCGGGAAAATGCTGCGCACGAGCCTTTCTACCGCAGACACCTTGTCAGAACTATAGAGCAGCTTCCCCTCCTCGTAGGCCTGCAGCCCCTTGGCGCTGCCGACCCAGACTCGTCCCTGCCTGTCCTTTGCCAGCGCATTTATGAACAGGCCGGCATCAGGAAGGCAGCGTGTCGCCTTTCCTGCCCGAGGCTCCGCGAGAATCACTCCGCTGCCGTTGCTGCCTACAAGATATTTCCCTTCGCCTGCCGGGATTATCGTGCGTCCGAAATTCTCAAGCGCAAGCGGCGGGTACTTTCGGACTGGTTCGTCCCTCGAAATGTGAAGAGTCTCGACGAACCGTGACATCGAGCAAAGGATTATGTCGTCTCCGTCCCTGCATGAAGCGTAGAAACGGAACGGCTTTCCGTCCATTCTGAACTCCGTGGAACTGCCTGTGCGGCAGTCGTATATGTAGGATGCGTTTCTTGTTGTCAGCAGAAGCCTGTCGTCGCAGAGTTCTACTATGTCCTCAATGGAATGCAGCCCATCAATCGCGATTCGCGAAAACCGGTCGAGGCTTTCGTCGTAGAGGGAAAGCCCGTTCGCCGTGCACACCCACAGCCTGTCGGAGGAGTCTCTATACACCTTATTTATAATGTTGCTCTGAATCGTGTTCGGATCTTCCGGCGAGTACCGATAGACGCTGATGTCGTAGCCGTCGTATCTGTTTAGGCCGTCGTTCGTTCCCATCCAGAT
>CAVBPI010000153.1:4698-6174 GCA_963596955.1 bacterium
CTCCTAAGTCCGTCGTCGTTTGCCTCCGTCTGGAATGAGGCGACGAAGCCGAGGCAGAGCAGGGTCAATATTGTTGCGCGAATATTCATTTTCAGTCTCTTTTCGGCAAATCTAAACATTTTTGGCATAGACACGACACTTTTGAACCCGAAAAATGCAGATTTGTACATTATTGAAATTTTCTCGGAATATATTGTGACAAAAGTGATATTGCCCAGAAAACTATAATGAGTAGTTTTGCATCGTTAAAATCACATAATGCAAATGAAGAAAACATCGCTCCATATCATCGCCGTCATTCTGACACTTCTGATTACAGTTCCGATAGCGGCGCGGCGCACGGATGAAGTCAAATTCCTGTATTGGAACATCCAGAACGGAATGTGGGACGGACAGGCCGACAACTACGACCGTTTCGTGGAATGGGTTGCCGCCCGGAAGCCGGACATCTGCGTGTGGGCGGAGGCTCAGACAATCTTCAGGACGGGAACAAATGTCAAAACTGCTCCGGAAGACCGCTACCTTACCGACGGCTGGAAGGAACTTGCCGCAAGGTACGGACATCGCTATGTATATATAGGAGGGCACCGCGACAACTACCCGCAGGTGATAACCTCGCGCCGACCGATTCGCAATGTCAGGCGCTTCACTGACGAGGTTCCGGACACGACAGTTTCCCACGGAGCCGGCTGGGCGAGGATTCGCGTCAATGGGCTGGATCTTAACATCGTGACTGTCCACACATGGCCACAGAAGTTTTCATTTGAATATAACAAGAAGGACCGCGAGCTGCAAAAACGGAGCGCTGAACTCAACGAAGGCGACATATATCGTCTGAAGGAGATGACGCTCATCTGCAACGGCACGGTTCTTACGGACAGCGATGCCGCGGACAACCTCTGGCTGATGCTCGGGGACTTCAACTCCATTTCCCCTGCGGACAATGACCGCTATGCCCTGCCCGCCGACAGCAGCTGTTTCTTGCTGCACGACTACATCCTGAAGAATACCCCATACGTCGATTCCGTCCGCGAACACAGTCTTCCCGACTTTGCATGGACGACCTATCAGCATCTGCGGTATGACTATCTTTATATGACACCGGCTCTTGATGCGAGGGTGAAGAGCATCGGGGTGATATATGACGAATACACCATGCCTGTCGTGGATTCCCAAATTCCGGGGTTCTGCCATCCGTCGGATCATCTTCCGATTGAGGCGGTCTTTGATATGACGGGGAAATGATATGAGACTATATAATATTGAAACTGTATAATTGATAACGGGATTATTGACCTGATGAATATGAAATTCAGAAAAATTGTCGAACTCACCATTCTGCTGGCGGCGTTTGTCTCATGCAAGGGGACGGATGTCATCGCTCCAGAGCCCGGAACTTCAGAGCCGATTGTTCCCGGTGAGGGAAAATATGTCGTCGGTGCGCCTCTCGCGGTGCGTGACGGGATGGTTCGGTTC
>CAVBPI010000154.1:0-6162 GCA_963596955.1 bacterium
AAAGAACGCTTCTTCAATTTATTGTTGTAAATTGCACTTGCTTTTTGACTCTACCCGGGAAATAATCCGGACATCGGATTATTGATTTTTTTTGCGCTTTTGCAAAAAAGACTTACATTTGCATTCTGGTCTGCGGTCTTGGCCGGCGGGCTTGTGTCCTTCAAGGACTGACATATAGCGAAAGTGTTCGGCTTTATCCCTGAATCGGAATCTGGAAAATTCAAAGCCTGGGGATAGGCAATAGACTCGTCGCCGCAACATTATTTCAGAGTAATGTCGGTGTGGGGTGTTGTTTATTCAGGTGCAGGTTGTTCCAGAACCTCGATTCAGATAAACAGACAACTCCACACTTTCTTGTTGTTGTATTCCCGTGTCGGAGTTGCCGGGATTGACCGAGTCGATGAAAAGATTGTTTCTTCTGTCACTGCTGCTGCCGTTGCTCTTTGCATCGGCCTTTGCACAGGATTCAGCGCTCAGACCAGTTGAGAAGGGAGGCCGTTGGGGATATATGACCGGCGCGGGCAAGGCCTGGATTCCGTTCCGCTACGAATGGGCGGGCGAGTTCAGCGACGGGCTCGCTCCCGTGCGGATAAACGGAAAGTTCGGGTTCATCAATTCCGACGGCAGGACAGTCATCCCTTATATATATGATTCGGCCTCCCCGTTCTCGGACGGCCTTGCCGATGTCGTGAAGGACGGTTTCCCGGGCTGCATAAATGTCAGGGGCGAATGGTTCGACAGCCGGGACGACGCGATGAGGTCGTTCTCTTCATACGCGCGTCCTTTCATCGAGAAGGATGTGAACGAATGGCAGAAAAAAGGAGAATTTGAGAAGACTTCCGCGTGGATGGCAAGGGTCAATGAGGTCACGAGAAAGGCGAGGATTGATTCCCTTATGTCCGTGGCGAAGAGCCGCTTCATCTCCGAAATGGGAAAGACAGTGGAGAGCAGGCGCGAAATCGTCGCATACGATGCCGACGGTGAGGTCTTCATGATAAAGGATTCCGTGTTCGGGAATATACTCGTTCCCGTGCCTGTCGGGGACGCTCCCGCATTCAAGGCGAACTTTTCAAAGATTACCGGTGACAACCGCTACTGCGTCACCTGTGACACCCTCGGACTCGCGGAGGCTTCGTTCATGCTGCCGGACGGAAGGAAATATCTTTACAGAAACGACGCGGCGGTCGAGTTCTCCGCCCTGAACATAGACTACAGCTTCGATGCAATCGACTTCAGCGGCGCGGACGACATGACGGGCGGCGGGGCTGCAGTCCGGACACGCAGCATCCGCCTCGGACAGTCCGACGTCGATAAGAACATCCCCGAGAGGGACACGGTCAGAAACAAGACCTTCGCTGTAATAATCGCTAACGAGAACTATCAGAGGGTGGCTCATGTGCCGTTTGCCGCGAACGACGGGAAGGCCTTCGCCGAGTACTGCCGCTCCGCTCTCGGAATCCCGGAAAGCAACATACGGCTCGTGACGGACGCGACTCTCGTGAATATGTGGGAACAGGCGCAGTGGCTCAGCGAGGTGGCCGGGGCGCACAAGGGCGAGGCAAGCATAATCTTCTACTATGCCGGTCATGGAATCCCTGACGAGGCGACGAAGGACTCCTACCTTCTCCCGGTTGATGGCCGCGGAAACAATGTCGTGACAGGCTACCGGCTCGGCGAGCTATATGCGACGCTTTCCCGCAACCCTACGCATTCCACCACGGTCTTTCTCGATGCCTGCTTCTCCGGCGCGGAGAGAAACGGCGGCATGGTCACGCAGGCACGCGGTGTGGCGCTCAAGTCAAAGAAGGACAAACCGTCCGGAGATATGGTCGTGTTTTCGGCGGCACAGGGTGATGAGACGGCATATCCCTACAAGGAAAAGGCGCACGGAATGTTCACCTACTACCTCCTGAAGAAACTTCAGGAAACATCCGGCGATGTCACGCTCGGAGAGCTTGCGGACTATGTGACGGAAGAGGTGTCGCGCCGCGCCATTGTCGAGAACTCGAAGAGCCAGACCCCTTCGGTGGCCGTTTCGGACGCCATGGCTTCAGATTGGAAGAACATGAAACTATAACTTTATAAACACCAATATTTTATGAAAAAGATTTTCGCTGTTGCGATGATGCTGCTGGTTGCGGCATCCTCGATGAACGCTCAGGATCAGAAACAGATTCTCAAGGAGCGTCAGGAAATTGCAAAGCTCTCGAAGAAGGAGCTGAACAGCCGTGCGACAAAATCCGCCCGCAAGGCTGCCAAGACCTATGTCAAGGAGGGATGGCAGGTCGCTCCGGGTGCGCTCCCGCTTGAGAAGCAGCTCGACAGGGCCTATGGAATGCAGTATGAGTACGATGACAATGCCTATCCTCGCTACATAATGGCCGAGGCGATGTCCATCGGAGAGAACTACGACGCGGCCAAGATGCAGGCGCTCGAACTCGCGAAGCAGAACCTCGCGGGTCAGGTGCAGACCGAAATTACGGCACTCGTTGAGAGCAGCGTAGCCAACAAGCAGCTCAGCGACGAGGAGGCTGCCTCGCTCACCGAGACCGTTTCCGCAAGCAAAAACCTCATATCCCAGAGCATCGGCCGTGTGATTCCGGTGGTGGAGTGCTACCGCGTGCTCTCTAACAGGAACAAGGAAGTCCGGGTCCAGATTGCCTACAACTCCAAGATGGCTCTCGAAACGGCCAAGGGCGCTGTCCGTGAAGAACTCAAGAAGAAAGGAGACAACCTCCACGAGCAGCTGGACAAAATCATGGGCTTCTAAGCTGAATCTCCTGACTTGCATACGATGAGACACGGACGGAGACATATATTGCTGATGCTCTTTTTCCTTTTCCCGCTGGCCGCGTCCGCACAGAAGACGCGGACGGTCAGCGGGGATTATACCTACTACGCCCCGTCCGACATCACCCTCGACCAGGCCCGGCAGACAGCCCTTTCGCGGGCGAAGCAGCAGCTTATTGCCGAAACTTTCGGGACGGTGATGCAGGTAAGCAGCTCGACTGCGGTCTCAAATTCGGACGGGGTGTCCTCGGCGGACTATCAGTCAGCGGGGGCGAGCGAGGTCAGGGGCGAGTGGATTGAGACCATCGGCGAGCCGCGCTACGACATCCGCTATGAACAGCAGATGCTCGTGGTGACTGTTTCCGTGAAGGGGCGCGTCAGGGAAACGCTCGGGGCAAAGGTCGGTTTCAGAGCCGCCGTCCTGAAAAACGGGACGGAAGCCAAGTTCGAGGCGGACGAGTTCCGCGACGGCGATGACCTTTTTCTCTCGTTCCGTTCTCCCGACGACGGCTATCTCATGGTCTATCTCTACGACGGGGCGCAGGAAGTCTGTCGTCTGCTGCCATACGGCGGTCAGAAAGCCGACTCCCAGCGCGTCGAGGCCGGAAAGCGGTATGTCTTTTTCTCCTGCGCCAACGCGGACTACGGCATCCCTTCCTCCTCGATTGACGAATACTCCATGACCTGCCGGGGAAAAAGCGAGATAAATAGGATTTATGTCATTTTTTCTCCGGAACCTTTCCTCGGAGCACCGGACGACGCTGCGGATTCGGGTGCCATCGGCTATTCCGCCTTCCAGCAGTGGATGACGGACAGCCGTGTGCGGGACAGGAACATTCAGATAGACATAAAGGACATACTCATCCGCAAATAGGGGTGTGTCTTGGGCGGCGGCACTCAAATAAGATTTGTGCACCTCCCGATAAAGTAGTATATTTGCGACCGCCGGAGTCATCCCGGCAATTACATAAGTAAGTGTTTTCACTTTCCTTGCTGGAAAATGTGGTAGTTTTTCAAAAGAAGAGGGACGGAGAGGCACTCATTCCATCACTGTAGTTATTGCAGCCGTTGGCACATATTGTGCCTTGGCGAAACGGATATCTATTGTCGGTGTGGGGTGTGTCGCATATTTTTCTTCTTGGTTCTACCACAACCGTCCGGCAAAAATAAGCGAAAGGCTCCACACTTTCTGTTTTTTTACATCTCCATGGAGCCGGAGGGCAATAACTAAAACTTCATGAAGAAAAGTTTATCTTCAATTCTGCTTCTGTCGGCTCTTTTCATTTCAATGCCGACGGATGCCGCCAAACCAAAGAAACAGGCTGCGAATCCCAATGAGTTCCGCCGTTCGTCACTGACAATGATTATGATGGAAGACCCGAGGGTCGATACTACAATTCAGGCTCTGGTAAGAGACGGCTTCCGTGCCGCTCATGTCCCGGACAAGTTCGACGAGTTCGACCTCGGCTACGACCTCAAGATTTTCGACCCGATGGAAATTGAAATCACCGATGCCGCCCGCACCGAGTTCTCCCAGTTCTCGGGTAAGAAAAAGTCCAAGGGAAGCAAGGGAGCCAAGGGAACAGGTATAGCAGCCGGAATCGTCGGTCTTGTCGGAAACCTCGCGGGCTTCGAGATGGGTCCTACCGAGGAGAAATATCAGAATCCGACCATTGACACCACAAAGTCCGACCGCGCGACGAGGGCATACCTTTACCTTAGGGACAATCACATTGCGAAGAGGCTTATGGACCAGTGGTTCAGTGCGGACTCCGGGGTGCTCAACACAAATATGGTGGCTCAAAGGGCATTCTATAACGCCACGCCTGAAGAAAAGGCAGCGGCTATGGAGAATTTCTCGGCGCGTGAACCAATGGAGGCGGTGATGTCTATGGGAGGCATGGATATGATTAACAATACTTTCGTTACCGTCTCATCCTTCCGTTATATGACTGCAGACGATATGTCAGCGGAGATTCTGAACGGAGCTGCAATCGGCGCCGCATTCCTTCCGCGTGATGCCGCCGACCTCGTCATGAGCACGGCCGAACTGTCCGCAATCGCCGCCACCGTGTCAATCGGTAAGGGTTACTGCATAAACTCCACGACCTATCTCTACAAGTTGGTGTGGAATGAAGAGGTTATGCAGACCATTGGTGCCAGCTTCGGCTCCATCGATGCCTACAACAATCTCGACTGCTTCCATCTTGAATATGTCGGAGAGAGCAGCGCATACTGTCAGGTAGCTGTCGGAAAGAGAACTTTTGAGGAGGCCGTGTCATACGCCGTCTCCCGTTCTATGGCGAAGGTAATCGCGAAGCTCGAAAAGGAAAACGAGGTGTTCCGCACCGTCACTCCTCTTACCGGCATCGAGCCTGAAATCACCGCGTCAATCGGAACCAAGGAATGTGTCGAGAAAGGCGACAAGTACGATGTGCTCATGAATATGGGACCGGACGAGAAGACAGGTCTCACTGTGTATAAGAAGGTGGGTTCACTCAAGGTCGAGACCGTAGGAAACAACATGGGTGACGACAACGATGACAAGGAGGCTTCAACCAACACCTACACAACGTTCAAGGGCAAGCTCCCTAAGACTGCCCAGCCGGGAACACTCATCAGACAGGCAAACTGATTGATATAGACTTTTAGGAATATGAAGAAGTTACTTTTAATTATTGCTGTCCTGCTTTCCGCCTTCAGCACAACCCACGCCGACAATAAAAAAAAGAAGGCGGAACAGGACACTCAAGCATGGAACTACGAGGTGGAGACCATCTCCAAGAACAAGACAGGAGGCTACGTCCTCAAGGTCTGGAGTTATTCCAAGGATGTGAATGTCGCCGAGGAACAGAGCAAGAAGAACGCCGTTCATGCAGTGGTATTCAAAGGTCTTCAGGAGGGCAAGGGACAGGTGAGGACTCCGGGCATCAAGGCTCTGATTCCGGACGACAGTTCACGACCTGACGACGATTTCTTTTCGGCTTTCTTCGCCGACGGAGGAGACTACATGAGATATGTAGCCGTGTCTAACAACGGCTTTTCCGATGTCATAAAGCTTCCGAAAAAGAAGAAGGACGGCACGGACAAGAAATCGGTCTATAAATTCAAGGTCGGGCTCACCGTGACGGTTGATGTTCCTGCCCTCAGGAAATATCTCGAAGGCAAGGGCAAGATTAAGGCTCTCAGCGCAGGATTTAATTAGCGGATTTTATGAAAAGAATACTGTTGTTATTTGTTATGTTTGTCACCTTGGCCTTCACTTCTGAAGGCCAGGTGGCGAAGAAACCGTCCCTGATGGTGGTACCGTCAAGGAGCTGGTGTGTGCAGAACGGATTTATGGAGGATTTCAACGGAGAGCAGATTCCGGAC
>CAVBPI010000155.1:0-2994 GCA_963596955.1 bacterium
GAGTACGACCGTATCGAGGAATACATCCTCATCATCGCAGAGCACATCGACATCGCGTCGCGGCAGTTCAAGCGAAAGCAAGACTCCGGCGGCTCAGGTGAACAACGGCTCGCAGCGCAAAATCACCACGGCAACTCGTCAGACAACAACCCGTCAGACGACCACGACTCCACAGCGTCAAACGACGACTTCGACCCGTAAGACCACGACACCTCAGCGTCAGACGACAACTTCGACTCGTCAGACAACGGCTTCTTCAGGTCAAACGACAACTCCGACCCGCAAGACCCCGACCACCACTACAACCCGGCAGACGACTACTCGTCAGTCCTCGACAACGACTCGCCAGACTCCTGCTTCGGACAGGACTACTTCCACAGGCAGGCGCGTGACCACCATCCCGAGCGGCAGTCGCAACAGCGGACAGGCCGCCGCCAAGCCGTCGCAGCCCGACAATGCCACGGTGACAAGACCAGCAACAACCGTCCGCAACGACAATCCGAGCTCCAACCGCCCGACACCTTCAGGAAACGGGCAGACTGCCACAGGGGCAAACAACGGCAATCATGGCAGCGTGAACAATCCGCGTCCTGAAGACCATGGGAAGCCCCAGCCGCCGCGCGACGACTTCCGTCCGCAGCATCCTCGCGAGCGCGACTACATCGACTTCGACCGCCGTCCGCCTCACCATTTCTACGACCCGCACCACGACCACTGCTTTGGCTACAGGGTACGCGCCCTTCCGGCCGGCTACTGGTACCGCGACTGGCACGGTGTCCGCTACTACTGCTACAACGATGTCTATTACCGTCTGATTGACGGCTGCTACATCGTATGCCGTCCGCCTTTCGGAACCTCCATCGCCGCTGCCGTTGCAGCTGACATCGCATGGACGTCGGTGAGAGTCAGCTACTACAACACGCTGAACAACACCTACGACAAGATTAACGCGAACAATGCCTACATCGCGGAGCAGAACGCGCAGATTGCCCGCAACAACGCCCTGCTCGAACAGCAGAATGCCGCGCTCGCATCTCAGGCGCAGTACATGGCGACCCGCTCCAACGAGGCATGGCAGCTCTCCAACGCGATGGGACTCGTCCAGAGCTACGCCGCCGCCGGAACCGACTACTTCTATCAGGACGGCGTGTTCTACCAGAACGTCAATGGTCAGTATCTCGTCATAATCCCGCCGGCCGGCGCTCTCGTGGACTCCCTCCCGGAGGACTACGATATGTTCACCTTCAACGGCCGCGAGTACTATCAGGTCGAGAACACCGTCTATCGCGTCACGGTCGTCTCCGGCAAGGCCTATTTTGAAGTCCTCGGTCAGCGCTACTGATTACTCGCCTCCTACGGTGAGTGATTTGATTAGTACGGTAGGAATGCCGACCGAAACCGGCACCGACTGGTCTTTCCCGCAGGTCCATGTGCCGTCGCTGATTTTAAGGTCGTTGCCGACCATGGTTATGTCAGCGAGCGCCTGCGGTCCGTTGCCGATGACATTGATGTCCTTGACCGGAGCGGTCAGACGGCCGTTCTCGATGAGGAATCCGCTGTTCACATAGAATGTGAAGTCCCCCTCTCCGATCTGAACCTGACCGTTCGAGAACTCATCGACATATATTCCCTTTTTTACGGAGGCTATGATGTCCGAAGCATCGCAGTCTCCGTTTTCCATGTATGTCGCCCTCATCCGCGGAATCGGGTTGAAGCGGAAATTTTCCCTGCGGCCGTTCCCAGTGGGGGAGACCCCGTAGCAGGCGGCGCTTATGCGGTCGTGCAGATAGCCCGTGAGCACCCCGTCCTCGACCATGACGGTCTTCTGTCCGCGCACGCCCTCGTCATCGTAGAAGCAGGCTCCGCGGTTGCCCGGGATTGTCCCGTCATCCACTATGCTGATTCCCTTCGCGCAGACCCTCTGCCCCATGCGGTCGGAGAATATGGACTGTCCCTTGCGGTTGAAGTCGGCCTCGAAGGCATGGCCCATCGCCTCGTGGAGAAGGATTCCCGACGCTCCGGCACCCATCACCACGGGCATCTTTCCGCCCTTGGGACGGACGGCCTCAAAGCGCGCGTCGAGATTGCGGAGCACCCCGTCCGCAAGTTCCGTGACAAGGGCGTCCGAAAGCATCTCCGCTCCCATTCTGAAACTCCTTGAGTCCGATTTCGTGACATTCATCGGCCTGCCGTCCGGCCCCTGTCCGGCAAACACCGCCGAGACCGAAACGCTTCCCATGGGGCGCGTCTCGCAGGTCAGCTCCCCGAGTGAGTTGAACATCATCACGCGGCTCACGCTGTCGGCAATCTGCGCTATCACCTTGACCACCCTCGGCTCGCGCCTGCGCAGCTCCTCCTCGATTCTCTTGAGCGTGTCGACCATCTTTTCACGGCTGCAGGTCTCCCAGCTTTCCTTCATCCCGTAGAGGCTGTCCGCCCTCCCGGACTCTCCTTCGGCGGCATTCGCCGGTCTGGAGATGTCGTGTCCACGTCCTCCTGTGCGGCTTGCCGCTTCACCTGCATAACGGCCGCCTCTCATGCCTGCCGTGTCGTTTATCCGCCCGCCGGCGCAGACCCCCGGACTCCCGGCGGCACCTCCCGCGCCCGCCGCGCAGATTGCCGTGGCGGCCTTCATGGCGGCTCTCATGGACTCAGGCTCGGTCGTCTCGCAGTAGGAATAGCCGGTCCGCTCTCCGCAGAGCACCCGGATGCCTGCCCCGAAATCCTCGTGGTAGCCTCCAGAGGTCACCTGCGAGTCCTTGAGCAGCAGGTTGGTGTGGCTTGTGCATTCAAAAAAGATGTCGGCGTAGCCGGCTCCGGCGGCCATGGCCTCCGCCATGAGGGCTTCGAGATGTGCCCTGTCCGTCCTGAAAAGTTCAAGATACTGATTCTCACTCATCCTTTTCTCATTCCCCTCTCTTATTCTTCTTCGTAAATTCCCGTAATCTTTCCGGTCTCGTATGTCTCCTTAATCCGTTCAAATGTCGCCTCGTC
>CAVBPI010000155.1:3004-6149 GCA_963596955.1 bacterium
ACCTTGAACGGCGGATGCGAATTGTCCGCGAGTATCCACCGGTCGCAGATTTTCATATAGTCGTTGAAGAGATATTTCAACCCCATGTAGTACCTCCGGATAATCGTTTCCACCGGAATGTTGTGCCCTCCTTTCGCGACCCTCGCGCGCACCCGTTCCATCGCCTTCTCGGGCGATTCGAGCCAGAAATAGATGACCGTGACGAAATAGCCCTCCTCCTGTGCCTTGCGGACCATTTTCAGCAGCGTCCTCGTCGCGAGCGTGGTCTCGATGCCGAAGTCCTTTCTCTTGCAGAACAGGTATTTGATTTTCATCAGCATGTAGCGGCTCGCCTGCAGCGGCACCTTTTCCGGCTGGTAGGGCGACAGACCCTTAGCAAACTCATCCGAGTTCACGAACTGGGTGCACTCAAGCATCTCCGGCAGCAGAGTGTAGGAGGCCGTAGTCTTTCCCGAGCCGTTGCAGCCCGACACGATGTAAAGTTTTGGCATGGACATGAAATTATTCTCCTTATAGATGCGTTTTCTATTTGGAATGTGTCACGCCGTAGCCGAAGAGGGCGAAGTCGCCGAGGCAGGGGTCGTCGGGGAATATTTCCCTGAAACTGTCCGTAATCTCACGCGCAGTCACGATGTCCTTGGCCTTGCGTGCCGTCAGCCCGAGCGCCGTCGCCTCGTCATAGACGTGAACGTCGAGCGGAATGAGCAGGCTCCTCTTGTCCGTGTGCCTCCACACCCCGAGATCGACCTTCCCGTCGTCGCGCACCAGCCACCGTCTCATCATGCTGATTTTCTTGTTCGGCGCCTTGGGGTCGCTTTTCTGCCCGTATATCCTCACCCTGAAGTCATTGTCGCTCAGCCCCTCCAGACTCGGCGAAGCCGTCTGTTCCCGTATGCCTGATGTTTCCGCTCCCATGCAGATGTCCTGTGACGCGCATTCCTCGTAGGCTTTCCGCAGCCGTCCGCATATTCCCGCAAACTCGCTCCACTTCACCGTCCGGTGCAGGCTCGCGTCCTCGTCGCGGTATTCCCCGTTCATCACGTAATCGTATGGCTTCCACCCCATCTCGTCGAACGCCCGTCCGCAGTCGCGCACAATCATCGCCCTTCGCCCCCAAGCGAGATGCGCAGCAATCACCGCCGCAATCTCCACGTCGGCGAGCACGCACCGTCCGGCGGCATAGTCCTCGGCGAAATGTCTCGGAAATGCAATCGGGTCCTCGACGAAATATTTTCTGTCATTGTAGGTCTCCGCCCATTCGATGAGCTGTTCCCTTGTCCTGTCGTCCATAATTCTATAATAAAAATCGATAAAGAATTATAAAAATCTAAAAAATTGCACAAAATTATTAAAAATACGGACAGCTTCCAGCCGTGACGCTGCGATATATACGAGAAAATTGATATATTTGCAGGATATGAAGAATTTGAGGCTGACATTCCTGACAGGTGCGGTGCGCTTTTTCGCGATGTTTCCGCTGAAAGTCCACTATTTCTGGGCCGACGTCATCGCGTGGGTTCTCCGGAACGTTGTCGGCTACAGGAGGGAGGTCATCGCGATAAACATGGGGCGCTCCTTCCCGGCTTCGTCCTGCTACTACGACGACATCGAGCGCTTCTCGCGTAAATACTATCGTCACATGGCGGAAATCATGGTCGAGGCCGTGTGGTTCTTCGGCGCGAATCCCCGGAAGATGATGCGTTCCGGGCTCGTCACCGTCATGAATTCGAAGATTCTTGAGCAGGCGTGGAACTCGGCACCGTCGGTTGTCATATTTTATTCGCATTGTGGCAACTGGGAACTTATGGGCGGCATTCCGCATTCTAAATGCGCTGATTCAGAGGAATTTCCGATTCCAGAGACGCGGCTCAGGTGTGTCTATCAGGCACTTTCCGACAAGACTTGGGACGAATTTTTCAAAAAAAGCAGGGTCTCGATGAGTCCGAACGGCGACATGATGCTCGAATCGAAGCAGCTGCTGCGCTATATGCTGACCAACAGGGGCGAGCGCCTTGCCTATTTCCTCAACATAGACCAGTACCCGTACAAGTCTTCCGTCCCGATAGGCACTTTCATGAACCAGCCGACGCGGGCATTCCTCGGACCTGCCGAAATCGCGCACAAGCTCGGCTTCGCCGTCCTCTACATGAGCTTCGAGCGCATGGAGAGGGGGCATTACGAGGTTTCTTTCACCCCTCTGTGCATGAACGCCTCCGAAATGGAGCCGAAGGACATAATCAGGAAATACTACGACTGCCTCGAAGCGGAGATTTATCGTCATCCGGACAACTGGCTGTGGTCCCACAAGCGCTGGAAGGACTTTTCCTATGCGGACGGGCGGCTCAACCTCTGCAAGTGACCGTTGATGCCGCGCGGTCGTGAAGTCGCGGCGAAAAATATGTAAATTTGAAGATATGAAACGTCTTTTTCTTTTTCTGCTTGCCGTTCTGCCCGGACTTTCAGCGTCCGCGCAGGCGCCTGTGACGCTCAAGGTCAGGGTGAATGCCGTTCAGGAGCGCTTCAATGCCGGTCCCTATGCGAAATATTCGCTCAAGTATCTCGGCATCGAGGCCGAGTCTTCGTCCTGGGCATCTACAACAGTGACTTCGGTGAGCGTCGTCACCGAGCCGGCCGCTTCGGAATCCGAGCTAAGCTTCAACTACGGGACACCGGCGAGGAAGAAGCCGGACTTTTCCTCTGTCCCGCTGCTTAAGGGCAGCGTGGGGCAGCGCAGCGTCGAGATGGCCGCCGCGCGTGCCGCGGACCAGATTATGGACATAAGGCAGAAGCGCTACCAGATTCTCACAGGCGACACAGATATGTCACTTTCCGGCGAGAGCCTCCGCCTGACCCTTGACGAGTTCGCGAGGGAGGAGGGCGAACTGCTCAAGCTGTTCCTCGGCTACACCGTTTCAAATGAGCTTGAGGGCGAGTTTCAGGTGCTTCCGAAAGCCGGTGAGGAGAGTCATCTTCATGTGGCGTTCAGGATTTCGGAGAATGGCCTGCTTCCGGCGGAACATCTTGAAGGACGCATGGTTACGCTCGAACTGATTCCGCAGAACCTGCCCGATGCCGAATCTGGCGAGGCGGACGCTCCGGCGAAGAAAAAGAAGGCTCCTAAGGGATTCCAGTGGGAGGCTAAGTC
>CAVBPI010000156.1:0-417 GCA_963596955.1 bacterium
GACTCAGGCACTACACGAACTTCGCGCTGGTGGAGATTCCAGAACTCAAGAAAGTTTCCGCATTGAGCAGGGAACAGATAAAGGCGAAGGAAGGAGAGCTGATTCTCAAGAACATACGGCCGAACGACGATGTCATATTGCTCGACGAGCACGGAAAGGAATACAGCTCCGTTGAATGGGCTGCTGTCATCAACGGGAAGATTTCCGGAGGCTCGGCACGCGACATTGTCTTTGTCGTCGGCGGGGCATACGGATTCAGCAAGGATGTCTATGACCGCTGCAATTCCATGGCCTCGCTCTCACGGATGACCTTTTCGCACCAGATGGTAAGGGCAATCTTCGTCGAACAGCTCTATCGTGCCTTCACCATAATCAAGGGCGAGCCATATCATCATGAGTAAGTCAACTTATTCTTTT
>CAVBPI010000156.1:427-6050 GCA_963596955.1 bacterium
AAACAAATCTGGAAGGACTGGATGCTGCCGATTGCCATGGTGAGCGGAGTTGCGGCATACCTTATTTACCACAGCATACCCGCGCTGGCACCGGCCGGTCCCTATCTTGACAAGGCGGTGAAGATTATCCAGCCCGTGCTGATGTTTCTGATGCTGTTCCTGTCGTTCTGCCGCATAGCCCCGAGACAGATGAGGCCGCACAGATGGCAGTTCTGGCTGCTGCTTGTCCAGACCGCGGGGTTCGTGATTCCAGGAGTCGTGCTGATGCTCTGCGGGGACGGGCACTATAACCTGCTCATCGAAAGCTTCATGATATGCATGATATGCCCGACGGCCACGGCCGCAGCGGTAATCACCGGAAAACTCGGCGGAGATATGCCCGGAATCATCACCTACACGATACTCATCAACATCGTGACGGCGCTCATCGTCCCGGCGATCGTCCCTCTCGTGCATCCCGCCGTGGGAATCTCGTTCACGACGGCATTCTGCATGATTATGGCGAAGACCTTTCCGCTGCTCATCATGCCCTGCCTCTGCGCATGGCTCGTGCGTTTCCTGCTGCCGGACTTTCATCGCTGGATTCTGCACTTCAACGACCTCGCGCTCTACATCTGGTCGGTTTCGCTTCCGCTCGCAATCGTCGTAACGACAAGAGCCATTGTCAAGAGCGACATTCCGATAGGCTATATGGCCGGGATGGCGGCAGTCTCCCTGCTTTGCTGTGCGCTCCAGTTCTGGACAGGACGGCGCATCGGCGCGAAATGGGGCAACAGCATCACGGCCGGACAGGCGCTCGGACAGAAAAACACGGTCTTCGCCATCTGGATGGCCTACACGTTCATGACCCCTGTCACGAGCATCGCCGGCGGCTTTTACAGCCTCTGGCATAACATCTTCAACTCATACCAGCTCTACCGCAAAGGCCACCCGCATCATCATTCTGACTGAACCCCATTCTATTATAATTCCTTACAACAACTTGTAAAAAAGCTGAAATAAAGGGGATGAAGAAAAAGATGAGATGCAAGGCGGATGGTGAAGTCAAATACCGCAGCAACCTGATGGTTGTGAGGATTTTGACAAGACATCCAACGAAGCAGATCGCTTTTTCTTCGCCCCGTCACTGAGCGACAAAACGATAAGTGATTTCCCCGACCTGATTAGCAGGAGCCGTGGATGACATACTGAAGCGCGAAGTACGGGCTGCCCGAACCGCAGCCTTTCGCAGGCACTCGTCCGTGCTGGAAACGGCCTCCACGATTTTCGCGCTCACTACCGCCCCGGAATTATTGACCTTAATCAGCACAGTCACGTCTCCCCCGTTGTAGCACTTGTATGCCGGCACTGGAAGCGTACTTGCCTTGCGCCCGTCAAGCGTCCAGCTCAGCACCGACGGACCGGAATACTGCCGGTTGTCAGACTTCCGTTCCTCCGAGGGGCGTCTTGTCGTCCCGCTCATATCCACAGTCTCGTCCCTCGCGTCCTCCTGTCTGGAGTCCAGTCCCTTCAAATCCCGCTGCAGACGCTCGTTCTCGCGATAGAGTTCCTCCGCGTCCGTGTTGCGGTCATCCTTTAGAGGCGCGCTTCTATCGACCGTCACATTGCGCACCGGGGTGCCGTAAGAGCCGCCGCCAATCAGTTCGTCCAGCCTACGGCTTATGCTCTCCTTGAAATCCGCCTCCTTTTCCTGCCTCTCGGTTTCCTCCTGATTGGAAAAATCCATCAGAAAGCTCGTGTCTCCCCTGAGCTGCGAGCCAATCTGCACGGCGAGCAAAACAATAATCACCGTGAGATGGAATATCACGGTGACATATAGCCCTGCCCTGTCCTCTGAATTTATCCGGCGCATGACAAGGCGAGGTTTACTGGTGGCAGGAGTTCAGCGACTTCTCGATGGTCGCCGCAATCACGTCGATGGCCACCTTATTGTGACCTCCCTGCGGGATAATCACGTCAGCATATCTCTTGCTCGGCTCGATGAACTGGAGAAACATCGGCTTCACGGTGCGGGAATATCTCTGAATCACCGTCTCCACGGTCTTGCCACGTTCGATGATGTCCCGCGCCATGACGCGCATCAGCCTGTCGTCGTCGTCCGCATCCACGAAGATCTTGATGTCCATCTGCTCGCGGAGTTCGGCGCAGCAGAATATGAGAATGCCCTCGACGATGATGACCTCGGCCGGATTGACCGTGATAGTCTCAGTCTTGCTGCGCGAGCAGGTGATGTAGGAATAGACTGGCTGCTCGATGGACTTGCCGGCCTTCAGATCCTTCAGGTGCTGAATCAGCAGTTCGAAATCTATCGAATCCGGATGGTCGAAGTTCACCTTCTGCCGCTCCTCCATCGGGAGATGGCTGGAATCCTTGTAATAGGAGTCTTGAGGGATGACGACGACCCTTTCCTTCAGCTGGTCAGTAAGCGCCTTCACCACCGTTGTCTTTCCTGAACCGGATCCACCGGCAATTCCGATTATCAGCATGATTTTCCTTTATTTGCATATTGTTCCTAATATTCAGCGTTTTTCGGAGTCCTCGGGAACGGAATCACGTCCCTGATGTTGGCCATTCCCGTCACGAACAGGAGCAGCCTCTCGAAGCCGAGACCGAAACCGCTGTGAGGAGCGGAGCCGAAACGGCGCGTGTCGAGATACCATTCAAGCGACTCACGGCTCATTCCGAGCTCGTCAATGCGCGCGTTTAGCTTATCCAATGACGACTCTCTCTCCGAACCGCCGATGATTTCACCGATTTTCGGGAAGAGCACGTCCATTCCGCGAACGGTCTTTCCGTCCTCGTTCTGCTTCATATAGAACGCCTTGATGTCCTTAGGATAGTCCGTAAGTATCACCGGGCGGCCAAAGTGCTTCTCGACGAGATACCTCTCATGCTCGGACTGCAAATCCACGCCCCAATAGACAGGGAACTCGAACTTTTCGCCGGATTCTTCGAGAATCTTTATGCCTTCGGTGTATGTCAGGCGCACGAAATCCGTCTTTATGACATTCTGCAGCCGCTCGATTAGTTCCTTGTCGTACATATCGTTGAGGAACTTGAGGTCGTCCATGCAATGGTCGAGGGCGTAGCGGATGAGCGACTTTATGAAGTCCTCCGCAAGATCCATGTTGTCATTCACGTCATAGAACGCCATCTCCGGCTCAATCATCCAAAACTCCGCAAGATGCCGCGGCGTGTTGGAGTTTTCAGCGCGGAAAGTAGGTCCGAAAGTATAAATCTCACCGAGAGCCATCGCGCCGAGCTCTCCCTCAAGCTGTCCGCTCACCGTAAGGCTGGTGTGACGGCCGAAAAAGTCCTGACTGTAATCGACCTTTCCGTCCTTTGTCCGCGGCGGATTCTCCATGTCGAGGGTCGTGACCTGAAACATCTGACCCGCGCCCTCGCAGTCCGAAGCCGTGATGAGCGGAGTGTGCAGATAGACGAATCCCTTGCCGTTGAAGTAGTTATGTATGGCGAACGCCATCGCGTGACGTATTCTCAGAACCGCGCCGAACGTGTTGGTTCTCGGACGAAGATGCGCGATTTCGCGGAGGAACTCAAGAGAATGCCCCTTCTTCTGGAGGGGATATGTCTCCGGATCCGCCTCACCGTAGAGTTCAATCTCCTTTGCCTGAATCTCAACGGCCTGACCGCTTCCGAGGGACGCGACAAGTTCACCGGTAACCGCGATGCACGCGCCTGTGGTGATTCTCTTGAGAAGATTCTCATCAAAGGCGGCGAGATCGACAACGACCTGAATATTATTTATCGTCGAGCCGTCATTAAGGGCGATGAAGTTTATTTTCTTGTTGCCTCTCTTCGTTCTGACCCAACCTTTCGCCAGAACAGTCCTGCCAGGCTCGCTCGACAGCAAGTCCTTGACCTTGGTTCTGATAATCTTTTCCATTTCCGTTAGTATTATGTCCGACCATTCGACGGTCTGACCAAAAATCTCACAAAGATACTAAGCAGTCTCCGCTTTTTCAAAAAAAAGAGAGGCTGTTTTGAGATTTTTCAAAGACAGCCTCTTCTTTCCCATTGCGGAGAGCCATCTCCCCGCATTATTTTCCCGTGCAAAGTATCCTTTCCTTAATCTGAGAGTTCTCGTAGAATCCGGTGAACTTCTCCGCGTTCTTTCCAATCGCATAGATAGGAACAGGACAGCCGGTGTGGCCGTGCGCGGCCCAGTTGACGTGCCCCTTTGCATTCAGCTGCGCATTGGTCTCGTCAGTGAGCGAGGAATCGTCGTGGCCGCAGGATGTCCAGAACTCGTCCAGAGCCTTCCAGTTCGTCTGATAACGCTCGGTGCCGAACGTGAATCCGCCTGTCTCATGGTCGGCGGTGACAAGGATAAGCGTCTCGTCCGGATGCTTGAGATAGAACTCATAAGCCTCCGCAACGGCCTTGTCAAGAAGCTTCACGCTTTCGATGACCCTCATGGTGCGTCCGCCGTGCGACGCCCAGTCGATGTAGCCCTGCTCGCACATGATGAAGAACGGCTTGTTCTCGTCAAGAGTGTTCAGGCAGGCTCTGACGAAATCAGCGGACTGCATTCCCTTGCCGGCCATCGCGAGGTCGTAGTTCTTGTTTGAGTCCATATTGTCGAAATCGTCGGCATTCTCAGGGTCGGCAGGAAGAAGGACCTTCGTCCTCGCCGTTGAAGCCTTGAGTTCATCAAGCCCGAAACAAACGTCGGTGCTGCCGTCAGCCTCGACAAGCTTCACGACATCCTCCATGTCATGCTTCTTGCCGTAGCGGTCTATGATTTCCGAACCGCCGAGGAAATCGAACCCGCAGGAGGACATCTCCTTGGCAATGTCATAGTAGAGGCTGCGCTTGAGCGCGTGCGCATAGAACGCCGCCGGAGTGGCGTGATTGACCGGACCGTCGGACATTATTCCGACCTGATAGCCGGCATCCTTCAGTTCGTATGCCACAGACCTCATCTGAGCGCCTTCCGTATCCGTTCCAATCCTGCTCGTGTTGGTCTTCTGACCGCAGGCAATCGCGGAGCCGGCAGCAGCGGAATCGGTCACGCCGCTGTCCGCGCACCATGTGCGGGTCAGCCCGACAACCGGGAACTGCGTGAAAGTCAGATAACCGCCGCCGTAGCAGGAATTCTGATAGGCGAGGAAGGAATCCGTGGCAGAAACATGGGCAAGCCCCATTCCGTCACCGATGAACAGGAACACATACTTAGGAGGGTTCTGCTCACGGCTCTTCTTCAGTGAAACAACAATGCAAACCGTCGCGACCGCCACAAGCACGGTAGCTACAATAATTGATATCTTTCTCTTGTTCATAATAACTTCATTATCAAAAAAGAGGGATGCCCCAATCATTTTGCTGTCAGGGCATCCCTCATATCATCTATACGGGATTATTTTTCAGCCTTTCTGGCCGAGTACATGATCTTGAGCGCGGAGCATCTTCTCAGCTCCTGCTTCACGTCCGTTACAATACCCATGGTAGTGTTCTCGTCAGCCCTGATGGCGACCGTCATGAACGACCTGTCGGCCTCGCTCTTGGAGTCACGCTCCGATGCGATGAAGTCACGTATGTCGTCAATCGTCTTGAAGGAATCGTTCAGCTGAATCCTGGAGTCCGTTCCGAACTGTGCCTG